>JBAVKQ010000256.1:0-6687 GCA_049688395.1 Candidatus Nanopelagicales bacterium | reverse complement strand
GTGCGGCCGCCGCGCTGCCGGCTGCCGAACCCCCGATCAGAGCGAGGGTCGCGACGAGCGCAGCACCGTGATGCAGGGGTCGACGAGCGGTCATTGGTGCCTCCGGGCGACTGGCCGCTCGCGCCGTCCGGCCCCCCGCGGGCCGGGCTCGCGCGGAGCAGGCAGCCAACTGTCTCGGTCGGCCCCGGCGCTGTCAAGGGCCGCCGGGGAGAACTCTGCGGGCACAGCTCGGGGCTCGGTCCCCGGCGGGTCCAGACCCATGGATCCGGCCAGCGTCGGGCGTCAGCGGCGGCTGACCGGCAGGATCGTGTCCATGGCATACGACACCCCGCTGGCGACGCGCTCGCTGGTCATCTACCAGGTCTTCCCGCGCAACCATGGGCCCTCGGGAAAGCTGGCCGAGGTCACCGCGGACGTGGACCGGATCGCCGCCCTCGGGGTGGACGTGCTCTACCTGATGCCGATCCATCCGATCGGCGAGGTCAGTCGAAAGGGCAGCATGGGCAGCCCGTACGCCATCGCCGACTACCGAACGACCAATCCCGAGCTCGGCACCGAGGCGGACTTCGACGACCTGGTCGCCGCGGCACACCGGGCAGGTCTGCAGGTGATGATCGACGTGGTCTTCAACCACACGTCCCCGGACAGCGTCCTGCTGCGCGAGCACCCGGAGTTCTTCCACCGCGACGCCGAGGGCCGACCTGTCACCACGGTGCCGGCCTGGACCGACATCATCGACTTCGAGCACCCGAACCCGGAGCTGTCGCGCTACCTGATCGACACGCTCGCCCTCTGGGTGCGCCGCAGGGTCGACGGGTTCCGCTGCGATGTGGCGTCCCTGGTGCCCCTCGACTTCTGGCTGGCGGCCCGGGCAGAGCTCGCGCAGATCCGCCCGGGGCTGGTCTGGCTGGCCGAGTCCCCGCACCCGCTGTGGGTCGGGCAACGCCGAGCCCAGGGTCTGTCGACCTGGTCGGATGCGGAGATGTTTGCCGCCTTCGACATCGAGTACTCGTATGACCTCTGGTCGATCTGGCAGTCCGTGGTCACCGGCACGGAGCCGGTCGGCCGCTATCTGGAGATGCTGCGCTGGCAGGATGCGTCGCTGCCGGCCAACTACGCCAAGCTCCGGTTCGTCGAGAACCACGACCAGTACCGGATCATGAGCTTCGTGCCGGACGAGGCCCGCGCCAAGGCCTGGACGGCGCTGATGGCGTTCAGCCGTGGACCGCTCATGCTCTACGCCGGGCAGGAGTCCGCGGCGCAGACCTGGCCGTCGCTGTTCGACCGCGCGCCCGTGGAGTGGGGGGAGCGCAGGCTCACCGACTTCCTGCGCACGCTGGCGGCGCTGAAGAAGCACCGCGCCCTGCGCGCGGGCGACTTCTGGGTGCTCGATGACGAGCCGTTCGTGCAGGCGGCCTGGGCCCGCCCAGCAGGGCAGCTGCTCGCCCCGGTCGGGGCTCCCGACGCGGGCTGTGGCGCGGTCGGGCTGTACGGGGTGTTCGACGTGGGCGGCCACGAGGGCAGCGCGCAGGTGCAACTGCCCGACGGACCTTACCGCGACCTCATCTCCGGCGAGCTGCTCGATGTGGACCAGGGGCAGCTCGCCATGCCCGCTGCGGCGGTCGTGCTGGAGTTCCACGCACCCTTCCGGGCGACCCTGTGGCACAGCACGCTCCTGGACGTGTTCCTCCACGTCGAGGTCGAGCAGGCTTGAGCCCCCGGCGCCCGATCGGCTGATCCGGACAGCCGATGGTCTGATCCGGACACAGGTGTCCGCCGGCGGACCGACGTTGTCCGGATCCGACAATTCCCGAGCGCGACGCGACTGCGCGCGCCCCGAATCAGCGACGCGGGTCCAGCCGGCCCAGCACTCCGGTCGCCAGCGCCTGGATCCGATCGGCGAGCCCCTGCGGGGCGGGGCGCCGCACCCACGCCGCGGCGATCGCGGGAAGCTGGCCGCCGACCACCGGTTCGCTGGCCAGCAGCAGCTTTCCCTCGGGCAGGTCGATCGCCGCACCGGTCAGGTTGAGCAGGACCCGCACGGTCTCGTCCGGTCCCAGCATGTCCAGGGCGAGCACGTCATCGGCCTGGTCCGCACCCGACACCCAGCGCAGCGTGCCGCGGCCCAGGGCGGAACTGGCCTTGCGCAGGGCCAGCGCCGACCGGTAGAGGCTCAGCATCGAGTCCCCGCTGGCTTGCTGCGAGGCCACCGACAGGGCGGCCCACTGCCGGGGGATCGGCAGCCACGGCGTCGCCCGGGCCGTGGTGAACCCGAGATTGGCCCCGGTCGTCCACGGCATCGGCACGCGGGCGCCGTCGCGACCGCGCACGGTGCGCCCGCTGCGTTCCCAGATCGGGTCCTGCAGCCGGTCCTCGGGCAGGTCATCGACGTTGGGCAGGCCCAGTTCCTGGCCGTTGTAGATGTAGGCCGCCCCAGGCAGGGCGAGGAGTACCAGCGCCAGTGCTCGGGCCTTGCGGGTGCCCAGCTCGAGGTCGGCGTCCTGGTGGGTCCCCGAGGCCATCGTGCCGGGGACGTAGGCGCCGGCCAGCACCGCGTCCTGCCCCAGCCGCGACACCGAGCGCGGGGTGTCGTGGTTGTCGGTGACCCAGGTGGTCGGGGCGCCCACACCGGCGTTGGCCGCCAGCGAGTCGTCGATCGCCCGGCGCAGCCCCGCGCCGTCGAAGCCGGCGTGCACGAACGTGAAGTTGAACGCCAGGTGCATCTCGTCGGGGCGGATGAACAGCGCCACGATGTCGTCGTCGGCGCCGGTCTCGATGACCGCCATCCGGTCGCCCGGGTACTGGTCCATCACCTGCCGGAACTCCCGGTAGACGTCGTGCACCGGGCTGGTGGCGTCCTTGGGGATGATCGGATCGCCGTGGGCGGTGTCGGGGAAGGTGTCGTCCTTGATCAGCGCGTCGGAGACGTCGATGCGGAACCCATCGACACCGCGGTCCAGCCAGAAGCGCAGAACCTCGACGAACTCGGCGACCACCTCGCGATTGCGCCAGTTCAGGTCCGGCTGCTCGGCGGCGAACAGGTGGTAGTACCACTGGCCCGGGGAGCCGTCGGGCTCGGTCACCTGCGTCCACGACGGCCCGCCGAAGACCGACTTCCAGTTGTTCGGCGGCTCGTCCCCGGTGGGCCCGCGGCCGTCGCGGAACAGGTAGCGCGCCCGTTCGGGCGAGCCGCGCCCGGCTGCCAGGGCGGCGCGGAACCAGGCGTGCTCGTGGGAGGTGTGGTTGGGTACGAAGTCCAGCGTGACGCGGATGCCGTAGTCGTGGGCGGTGGCGATCAGCTCGTCCATGTCGGCCAGCGACCCGAACATCGGGTCTATGTCGCGGTAGTCGCTGATGTCGTAGCCGTGGTCGACCTGCGGGCTGGCGAACACCGGGCTGATCCACAGCGCGTCGATGCCCAGGTCGGCCAGATAGCCCATGCGGGCGGTGATCCCGGCCAGGTCACCCATGCCGTCGCCGTCGCCGTCGGCGAACGAGCGGGGATAGATCTGGTAGATCACGGCGTCGCGCCACCACTGGGTCATGCCTGCAGGCTAGGCCAGCGGAGCCGGCGTTCCCCGGCCCTGACCGCGGCTCGTGCTCCGGGGGAATCGCCGACTCGGTCGTTGGCCGCGCATCGTTGGCCTGAAGGTGCACCCTCCCCGGGGGTAGGCTAGCCCGCGTTCCCCAGAGACCTGACCACATTCCCTCACACACGGCCCAGGAGGCTCGAAACACACATGGTGCGCTACGTCTACGACTTCGCCGAGGGCGACAAGGACAAGAAGGATCTGCTCGGCGGCAAGGGTGCCAACCTCGCCGAGATGATCAAGATCGGGCTGAACGTGCCCCCCGGCTTCACGGTGACCACCGATGCCTGCCGCGCCTACCTGACCGGTGGTGGGGTGCCGCAGGAGATGGCCGAGCAGGTCACCGAGCAGCTGGGCATCCTCGAGGGCAAGATCGGGCGCACCCTGGGTGACGTGTCCAGCCCGCTGCTGATCTCGGTCCGCTCGGGCGCCAAGTTCTCGATGCCCGGCATGATGGAGACGGTGCTGAACATCGGGCTCAACGACCAGTCCATCGGGGGCCTGATCGAGTTCTCCGCCGACGAGCGGTTCGCGTGGGACTCCTACCGGCGGCTGATCCAGATGTTCGGCAAGACGGTGCTGCACATCGACGGCCATTTCTTCGAGCAGGCCATCGACGACGCCAAGGCAGCTGCCGGCGTCGCGACCGACATCGAGCTCGGCGCCGAGCAGATGAAGGAGCTGGTCACGACCTTCAAGTCGATCGTGAAGGACCAGGCCGGCATCGACTTCCCGCAGGAGCCCCGCGAGCAGCTCGACCGCGCCGTCAAGGCCGTGTTCGACTCGTGGAACACCGACCGGGCGGTGCTCTACCGCCGCCAGGAGCGGATCCCCGCCGACCTGGGCACCGCGGTCAACGTGCAGGCGATGGTCTTCGGCAACGTCGGCAAGGACTCCGGCACCGGTGTGGCGTTCACCCGGGACCCGGCCACCGGTGCCACCGGCCACTACGGCGACTACCTGCCCGACGCGCAGGGCGAGGACGTCGTGTCCGGTGTGCGCAACACCCTGAGCCTGGACGACATGGGCCGCCTGGACCCGGAGGCCCACGCCCAGCTGCTGGCCAACATGGACGCCCTCGAGGCGCACTACCAGGACCTGTGCGACATCGAGTTCACCGTCGAGCGCGGCCAGCTCTACATGCTCCAGACCCGCGTGGGCAAGCGCACCGCGGGTGCGGCGTTCCGCATCGCCACCCAGCTGGCCGACGAGGGCGTCATCGACATGGACGAGGCCGTGCGCCGCGTCACGGGCGCCCAGCTCGTGCAGCTGATGTTCCCGCACTTCGACCACTCCGGTGATCGTGCGCTGGTCGCCAAGGGCATCGCAGCCTCGCCGGGTGCGGCCGTGGGCCGGGCGGTGTTCGACTCCGAGACCGCCGTCGAGCGGGCCGCCGAGGGCATCGCGACGATCCTGATCCGCCGCGAGACCACCCCCGACGACCTGTCCGGAATGGTCGCTGCCGCCGGCATCCTGACCTCCCGGGGCGGCAAGACCTCGCACGCGGCAGTCGTCGCGCGCGGCATGGGCAAGACCGCGGTCTGCGGCACCGAGGAGCTCACCGTCGACACTGCCGCCAAGCTGGCCAAGGCCCCCGGCGGCGTGGTCATCCGCGAGGGTGACGCCGTGTCGATCGACGGTGCCACCGGCGAGGTGTTCCTCGGCGAGGTGCCCGTCGTGCCCTCCCCAGTAGTGGAGTACTTCGAGGGCCGGCTGGACCCCGAGGACGGCGACGAGCTGGTCAAGGCCGTGCACCGGATCATCAGCCACGCCGACGAGGCCCGCCGCATGAAGGTGCGCGCCAACGCCGACACCCCCGAGGACGCCGATCGGGCGCGCCGGATGGGAGCCCAGGGCATCGGCCTGTGCCGCACCGAGCACATGTTCCTCGGCGACCGCAAGCAGTACGTGGAGCGCCTCATCCTGGCCGAGAGCGACGAGGACCGCGACGCGGCGCTGGCCGCGCTGCTGCCCTTCCAGCGCAAGGACTTCGAGCGCATCTTCGAGGCCATGGACGGGCTGCCGGTGACGATCCGCCTGCTCGACCCGCCGCTGCACGAGTTCCTGCCCGACCGGCTCGAGCTCGCCGTGGCGATGGCCAAGGCCGAGGCCAAGGGCGACGTGTCGGAGTCCGACCTGCGCCTGCTGCACGCGGTGGAGAAGCACCACGAGTCCAACCCGATGCTGGGCCTGCGCGGCGTGCGCCTGGGCTTGGTGATCCCCGGGTTGTTCGCGCTGCAGGTGCGGGCCATCGCCGAGGCGGCCTGCTTCCGCCAGCGCATGGGTGGGGACCCGCGCGCGGAGATCATGATCCCGCTGGTGGGCGCCGTGCAGGAGCTGGAGCTGATCAAGGACGAGGCCAACGCGGTCCTGGCCGAGGTCGCTGCGGCCAATGGCTGCACGCTGGAGTTCCCGATCGGCACCATGATCGAGCTGCCCCGGGCGGCGATGACCGCCGACCAGATCGCCGAGGCCGCGCAGTTCTTCTCGTTCGGCACCAACGACCTGACCCAGACCACGTGGGGCTTCAGCCGAGACGATGTCGAGGGCGCGTTCTTCACCACGTACCTGGAGAAGGGCGTGTTCGGCGTCTCGCCGTTCGAGTCCCTGGACCGCGACGGGGTCGGCGGCCTGGTCAAGATCGCTGTCGAGAGGGGCCGATCGACCCGCCCGGACATCAAGCTCGGCGTCTGCGGCGAGCACGGTGGCGACCCGGAGTCGGTGCACTTCTTCGACGAGGTCGGCCTGGACTACGTGTCCTGCTCACCGTTCCGCGTGCCGGTCGCCCGGCTCGAGGCCGGTCGCGCGTCGCTGATGAGCTCCGGTGGGGGCAGCGACAGCCGCTGACCTGACCTGAACGCGCCGAGGGCGCCGCTCCCGTTGTCGGGGGTCGGCGCCCTCGGGCGTGTGTGGAACGGGATCGATCAGAGGCAGAGCCGGGTGTGCCAGCTGACCACGGAGGTGTCGGTCAGGCTGGCCACCTGGTCGATGACCACCCGGAGCCGGGCCCCGTCGTCGGCGGCGTCGGTCCAGGTGGGCCGGAAGTGCGGCTCGAGGCGGTCCGGCGCGCCGTGGGTCAGGGCAGACACCAACTCGG
>JBAVKQ010000255.1:0-1758 GCA_049688395.1 Candidatus Nanopelagicales bacterium | reverse complement strand
TGACAGGAGGGTTGCAGCGCCCTGAGCGGCCTTCCCCCCGGTCACGAATGGTGACGTGGGGGTCCGACATCCGCCAGTGACTATCCACAGCCACGACGTGCCCAGAGACCCATAGGGTATCCCGACGCCGCCACGCGGAGGAAATCGTCGCACCACCGCCCCACCGGGCAGGGCAGACTGCGAGCGGGTCGGTAGCCTCATCGCCATGCCCCTGACCGTCCGGCGGATCACCACCGAACAGCACCTGGCCCACATCGCCGCCCGCGCGCAGGGCACCGGCCTGGTCAGCGCGCTGCAGGTCCCCGGCTGGGCCGCCGTGAAGTCCGACTGGCGCAACGAGTCCCTGGGATGGTTCGACGGCGAGTCGCTGGTCGGCGCCGGCCTGGTCCTCTACCGCCAGGTCCCCCGGCTCCCCCGCTACCTGGCCTACCTGCCCGAGGGCCCGGACATCGACTGGCTCGGCGAGGGCCCGGCGGCCCGCGGTGTGCTCGGCGCCCCCGAGCAGGTGCACCCGTTGGCCCAGTGGCTCGATCCGCTGCTGGCCCACCTGAAGTCCGCCGGCGCGTTCGCCGCCAAGATCGGGCCGCCGATCTGGGCCCGCCGATGGCAGGCGACCACGCTCAAGGCGGCCATGGCCGCCGAGGGGGCCACCGCCCTGCGCGACCTGCCCGCCGACGAGACCGACGGTCGGGCGGTGGCCGCCGCGGATGTGCTCGAGGCGCTCGGGTGGACCCAGAAGCCGAGCACGGGAGCGGGCTTCGGCAACGTGCAGCCGCGCTACGTCTTCCAGGTGGGCCTGGCCGGGCGCTCCGAGGCCGAACTGCTGGCCGGCTTCAACCAGCTGTGGCGGCGCAACATCAAGAAGGCGGCCAAGGCCGGCGTCGAGGTGCGCCAGGGTGATCGCGCCGACCTGGCCACATTCCACCGGATCTACGTCGAGACGGCGCAGCGCGACCACTTCACCCCCCGGGGCCTGCCCTACTTCACCCGGATGTGGGAGTCCCTGCGCGCCGAGCACCCCGACCGGATCCGGCTGTACCTGGCCGAACACGCGGGCACCTGTCACGCGGCCACCATCTGGGTGCGGGTCAACCGGCACGTGTGGTACTCCTACGGCGCCTCCACCACCGCCGGGCGGGACCTGCGACCCAGCAACGCGATCCAATGGGCGATGATGCGCGACGCACTGTCCCTGGGGGCCGACACCTACGACCTGCGCGGGATCTCCGACACCCTGGACCCCGAGGACCACCTGTTCGGCCTGCTGCAGTTCAAGGTCGGCACGGGCGGGTTCGCCCAGGAGTACGTCGGGGAGTGGGACTATGCGATCAGGCCGGCGCTGACCCGGGCCTTCGAGGCCTACATGCGTCGGCGCTGACCCACCGCGCGGCACCACGCGCTGGGCGATGGACCAGGCCCGCACGCTGCTCACCCTGGGCGGCACGGCGGGGATCGACCGCACCACCAGGACACGAGGGACCATGAGCTTCGTCATCAGCATCGACACCGATCGGTGGCGCACCCACCAGGACCAGGTGCGCGACCAGATCGTGGCCGCCGGCGCCGCGATCGTGCCGGTCGCCAAGGGCAACGGGTACGGGGTCGGCAACGTCCGGTTGGCCGGTGAGGCGCTGCGCCTCGGGGCGGACTGCGTGGCCGTGGGCACGGTGCACGAGGCACCTGCGGTGCTGGCCGCCGAACCCGGGATCGACGTGCTCGTCCTCGAACCGTTCACGCTGCGCGGGGCGGTGACCGGCG
>JBAVKQ010000254.1:0-4549 GCA_049688395.1 Candidatus Nanopelagicales bacterium | reverse complement strand
CCGATGTGCTCGGCGGCTGCCCTGGTCGGCACCGGGCCGGGCACCCAGAGCGCGCGGCCCACCGTGGCCTGCCGGCAGCGCAGGCACCACGTCTGCCCGGGTGCGCTGCACCCGGCACAGGACTGCGGGACCACGAGGTCCAGTGCTGCCTGCGCGGCCTGCGACCACCACAGCGCCGCAGGGCTGCCGGTCATCCTGGGTAGGCCACCGAGCGCCCGTCGCCCTGCGGACGCCACTGCAGGCCCACGTTGACGAACAGGCTCTCGCCAGTGCTGACCAGGGATGGTGAACCCGGCGCAGCAGCGACCTCGATGGGCTCCAGCGGGGCGCCGAGCGCCTGGTCGGTGCCGGTGCCGACCGACATCCGCAGCACCTGGGGACTGCTTGCCTGCGCAGAGCCGAGCACATCCAGGCTGGTGGCATCACGCCACGCGACGTCGGTGACCTCGGTCACCGCCGATCCCAACCGCCGAACCGACTCGACGCTGATCACCGTGTCCCCGTCGGTGGCCAGCACGCCCAGGTAGGCCCGCCCACCGGCGACCAGGACGACCCGGGCACCATCGCGGGCCAGATGCACCGAGGTCACCGGCCCGGCGAGCTGCGCCCCACTGACCGCGACCGTCACCGGTTCACCGTCCGAGCCGAGTCTGCGCAGGATGCCGGCGTCGACGAACCACAGCGAACCGTCCACGTCGAAGCTGGCCCCACCGAGTTGCTGGCCCTCGATGCGCCGCTCGCTGAGGTCGCGGTCCAGCGCAAGCAGCCACAGGCCCCGGGCGTCGGGGGTCACGGCCGCGGCCACCCGCTGGTCTAGGGCCACAGCCAGCCCTGTGAGGCCCTCCGGGTCGGGCACGTCCACCGGGATCGAGGTCCGGCCGGTCTGCGAGACGCGGCTCACCGAGGCGCCGTCCAGCACGTAGTAGGGCAGCTGATCCAGACCCCGCGGACCGGTGGCCACGACGTCCGGGCTGCGCGCGGACCAGTCGGCCTGATCCATCAGGGTCGGCGCGCCGGGCACGTCGAGGATCTCCCCGCGCACCAGGACCCGCACGGCTGAGACCTCGGGCAACTGGGTCAGGGTCCAGGTCAGCTGGGCGGCCAGGTCCCGCCGCTGGTCGCCGGTGGCCGACAGCACCTGATCGGTGAGCTCGACCACCGCGACCCCGTCGGTGACCGGCACGGCACCCAGCGCCAACGCGGTGCCCTGCGGGACGCCGGTGCGCACGCCCGGCGCGAGCCACTGCGCCGGGCCGGCCAGCAACCGTTCGGCCAGGGTGGTCGGCAGGCTCGGGCCGGCCACCGGCAACAGCCGGGCGTCGGGGACCAGCGCGCTGCTGCGGGCCGAGGGGAAGTAGGTCTGGTACTGCCGGTAGGCGCGGCGCAGGTCCGTGTCGTTGATCAGCAGGCCCGGGGGGAGGTCCGCGATCCGCCACTGCAGCACGCCGGAGGCCCCGTCGGAAACCTGCTCGAGGGCGAAGGGGACCTCGGCGGGCTCGGCCGGATCCACGGGTTCCAGCGAGCCGTCGGCCAGCAGCCGCCCGGTGATCCGGATCGACGCCTCGATGACGTCCTCGGCCGGCGCGGCGAGCACCAACGAGGCCCGCTGGTACACGGTGGTGGACTCCGCGGGAGCCCAGGCTGCCGACGCGGCCGGCGTCAGGTACCGGCGGGCGATCGCGTGATCGGACTCGAGGCTGGCGCTGGCCTCGAGAAATCCCCGCACGATCTCCTGGGGGCTGGCCCCCAGACTCGGCGGTGCGGCGATCACCCGGATGAACTGGGAGCCCTCACCGGCGTCGACGACCGGTCCCTGGCGGATCGGGCCCGAGGTCGGCACGGACGCACAGCCGGTCAGCAGCAGGCCCAGGGCCAGGAGTTGTGCCGCGAAACGCGGCCACGGGCGGGCGCCGGACCCGGTCATGCGACCACCACCCCGTGCGGGGCCAGGGGGAGCCGCAGGGTGAAGGTGGCGCCCTCGCCCGGCTGCCCGCTGGCCGTCAGCGTGCCGGCATGCGCGCGGGCGTCGCCCATGGCGATGGACAGGCCCAACCCGCTGCCCCCGATCCGTCGCACCCGGGAGGGGTCGGCACGCCAGAACCTGGTGAACACCTGGGTGGCCTCCGCGTCGGAGAGCCCGATCCCCCAGTCGCGCACCGAGACCTGGGCGAACTCGCCCTCGCGGCGCAGCGTGACGACCACCGGCTTGCCCAACCCGTGCTCCAGGGCGTTGGAGATCAGGTTGGCCAGGATCCGCTCCACCCGCGGCGCATCGCACAGGACCACCAGGGTGGCCAGGCCGCCCAGCTGGATCGGGGCCCCCAGCTCGTCGGCCAACGGCCCCAGCGCGGTGGCCACCTGCTGGCACATGGTGGCCAGGTCGACCTCCTCGTAGTCCAGGTGGACCGAGCCCGCGTCCTGTCGGGAGGTCTCGAGCAGGTCGGCCAGCAGCAGCTCGAACCGGTTGAGCTGGTTCTGCAGCAGCTCGATGGCACGGGCATCGTCGGCCGGCAGGGTCTGGCGTTTGCCGTGCAGCAGGTCCGCTGCCATCCGCACGGTGGTCAGCGGCGTGCGCAGCTCGTGGGAGACGTCGGCGACGAATTGCTGCTGGACGGTCGAGAGCGTCTCCAACTCGTCGATCTGGGCCTGCAGCGTGCCGGCCATCTCGTTGAAGCTCACCGCCAGCTGGGCCACGTCGTCCTGCCCGCGCACCGGCATCCGGGCCTCGAGGTGACCTGAGGAGAACCGGCGGGCGGTGCGGGCCGCCTCGTGCACCGGGCCCACGATCATGAAGGTGACCAGCGCGGCCAACCCGGCCAGGCCGGCGATGACGAACATCCCGGCGATGGTGGTGGCGTTGCGGATAAGGGTCAGGGTGCCCTGCTCGCTGTCCAGGGGGAACAGCTGGTAGAGCTCGTAGGGGCCCACGCCGCGCACGGCCAGCGGGGCGCCGACCACCAGCCCGGCAACCGCCCGACCGTCGGTGTAGCGCATCGTGGTGTACGTCCAGGCCTGGCGCTGGCTGCCGGCGACCACCGCGCGCAGGTCCGGCGGGACGCTGGTCTCGGAGATCAGGTTCGTCCCCCGCTCGGGGGTGGTCCCCAGCCCGGCCGGCTCCGAGGCCAGCATGAGGACCTCGAACAGCCCCGCCTGCGCGCCGCGGGCAGCCATCGCCGCGACGACCGCGTCGATCGTCCGGGAGGCCGGCACCTCCGTGCCGTCGGCGATGCTGGCGTCCAGGATGCGCTGGGCCTCGCTGCGCGCGGCCGTGGCCTCGGCCAGGGCACTGGACTCCTTGGCCCCCAGGACTCCCGAGGAGATGCTGCCGAGCAGCACCGGCAGCAGCACGATGAGCACCGCGGTGGAGCCCAGCACCGTGCCGAGGATGACCCGGAAGCGCAGCGACTGGCGCCACCGCGCCAGCAGCAGGCCGGGCAGGGCCCGGATCCTGCGCAGCATCAGGGCGGTCCGGCGCGGTATCCGACGCCCCGCACCGTGACGATCACCTCCGGGGACTCGGGGTCGAGCTCGACCTTGCCGCGCAGGCGCTGGACGTGGACGTTGACCAGGCGGGTGTCCCCGGCGTGCCGGTAGCCCCACACGTCGGCCAGCAGCTGCTCCCGGGTGAACGCGAAACCGGGGCGGGCGGCCAACGCGAACAGCAGGTCGAACTCGAGCGGGGTGACCGGGATCGGCTCGTCGCAGCGGGTGACCGCGTGCGCACCGCGGTCGATGATCAGGTCGCCGATCGTCAGGACCTCGTTGGCGGTCTCCTCGAGCCGACGCAGCCGGGCCTCGACCCGGGCCACGAGCTCCTTGGGCTTGAACGGCTTGACGATGTAGTCGTCGGCGCCGGCCTGGAGTCCCTCGACCACGTCCAGGGTGTCTCCCCGGGCGGTGAGCATCACGATCGGCACGGTCGACTCGGTGCGGATCCGGCGGCACACCTCGAGGCCGTCCATCCCGGGCAGCATCAGGTCGAGCAGGACCAGGTCGGGGCTCTCGCGCCGGAATGCGGGGACCGCGTCGGTGCCGTTGTGGCAGAACACCGGGTCCATGCCCTCGCTGCGCAGGACGATGCCCAGCATCTCGGCCAGATCCATGTCGTCGTCGACGACCAGCACACGCGCCCTCACGCGCACATGGTTGCACCTGAGGAGGCAGGCTTGCCAACGGCTGTCCACATGGCACGATCAACCCATGTCCTCCAACCCCTCGCCCGCGGGTCCCCCGGAGCAGCCCGAGCAGCCGGAGTCGCGGGAGTGGAGCCCGCCCACCGGGTGGTCGCCGGAGCAGCCGGCCCCGTGGTCGAGCCTGGCTCCGCAGCCGGCCGACTCGCCGCAGGCACAGGGGCGGGGTCAGGAGCAGGGTCAGGGGCAGGCACCGCCGCCCCCCGAATACGGCCAAGCACCCCCGCCCCCGGGGTACGCGCCGGCCCCCGGGTACGGGCCGGCCCCCGGATCCGGCCAGGCACCGCCGCCGTCCTGGGGCGTGCCCGGCCAGCAATGGGGTCCACCGCCCGGCCAGTGGGGGCCGGCCACCTGGGCGC
>JBAVKQ010000253.1:0-20380 GCA_049688395.1 Candidatus Nanopelagicales bacterium | reverse complement strand
GTCTCGGGGCGCGCCAAGGATGTGCGCTCCGTGGAACAGAAGCTGCGCGCCCGGGATCGGCGTCGCCCGGGTCGCGACACGCACTACACCGATCTGCCCGACCTGATCGGCGTGCGCGTCGTGGTGCGACTGGAGAGCGAGATCGCGATCGTCGCCGAGGAGCTGCACCGGCTCCTGGTGGTCGACAAGGACGTCGACGCCCGCGAGGAGCGCGCCCGCGAGGAGACGCCCGGGTACCGCGGCCGGCACTTCGACGTGCGCGCCCGGCCGGGCAGCGACCTGCCCGAGCTGCTGAGCGACCAACGCGTGGAGATCCAGGTGCGCACCCGCGCTGCGGACCTGTGGGCCTCCCTGGAGCACGAGTTGCGCTACAAGGGCGGCATCGACCTGCCCGCGGCCCGCAGTCGGCAGTTCGTGCTGGCGGCGAGCCTGCTGGAGCTGGCCGAGCGGGAGCTGGAGGACTTGCGCGCCTGGCAGGTCGAAGCCCAGCAGACCGCGGCCGGCGCCGCGCGGGCCACGGGCACACCGGCGCCGGGCGGGCCGTGGGACGAGGCGGGTCTGGCCGAGTTCCTGGCGCAGCGCTACCCGGCGGCAGCCAGCACCCCGCGGCGGTTGAGCTGGATGCTGGACCTGCTGCGCGAGCTGCACCTGGATTCCGCCGAGGCGCTGGCCGAGCTGATGCCCAGCACCCCCGACCCGCGGATCCTGGCCCTGGTCGAGGGCCGGGCCACGGTCGACACCGTGCGGATGATCGACGACGAGCTGCTGCTGCTCGCCCCCGAGGCGTTCCTGAAGGCCAACCGGGTGATCCCCGACGAGCGCAACCCGCACCGGATCCGGACCCTGGAGCGCCGCCGCCGTCGGCTCACCGGCAACTGACTGCCCCCGGCGGTGCGACCCAGGCACCTCGCGGTGCGACCCCGGGACAGTCCGCCGGGCCGGCTCAGGCCTCGAATTGCACGGAGCCGGTGTAGCTGACCATCCATTCGACGCCGAACCGGTCGGTGCACCCGGCGAACCACTGCGCCCACTCGGTGGGGGCCGGCTCCATCGAGACCGTGCCGCCCTCGCTCAATGCCGCGAAGAGTCGCTGCGCCTCCCCCGCGTCGTCGGCCTCGACATGCAGGGAGAAGCTGTTGCCCCGGATCAGCTCCTGGCCCAGGGAGGCCAACGTGTCGGTACCCATCAGCATCGTCGCGTTCGGCAGCTCGAGCGCCGTGTTGGCGACCTTGTCGAGGTCCTCCTCGGGAAGGTCGCCCATCGACCCGAAGTCCCGGTACCGGGCGACCCCGAGGGACTGCCCGCCGAACACCTCCGCGTAGAACGCGAAAGCCTCCTCGGTGGTGCCGGCGAAGTTCAGGTACGGGGTCAGCGCCTTCATGGATGTGCTCCTCGTCGGATCGGGTTCCGGAAAGCTACCAGCGCGGCGAGCCACACGCGACGCGCCGGACCTCGTGGGCAGGGCAGGCTCCGTCACGGCGGGAGCCCCCGCGCGTAGCCTGCATCCCGTGCGCACCCTCACCGACGCCGGCCGCCTCGACGAACTGGTCATCAGCTCCGATGCCCTGCGCGACAACCCGCTCGGCGACCCGCACGAGCGAGCGGTGTGGGTCTACGTCCCGCCCGGCTACGACGACCAGCCGGCCGTGCGGTACCCGAGCATCTACGTGATTCAGGGATTCACCGGCCAGCTGGAGATGTGGGCGAACCGGACACCCTTCGGCACGCCCTACCCGCAGGCTGCCGACGCCGTGTTCGCCGCCGGAGCGCCGCCGTGCATCGTCGTGTACGTCGATGCGTGGACCCGCTACGGGGGCTCGCAGTTCGTCGACTCCCCCGGCACCGGGCGCTACCACTGCTACCTGTGCGACGACCTCGTGGCGTTCGTAGACGAGCGCTACCGCACGATCGACGCCCCGGCCTCGCGTGCGATCACCGGAAAGTCCAGCGGTGGGTTCGGCGCGATGATCACCCCGATGCTGCGCCCGGACCTGTTCGGGGCGCTGGCCACGCACGCCGGCGATGCCCTGCACGAGTTGTGCTACATCCCCGAGTTCGGGCCGGTGGTGCGCGCGCTGCGCCGGTTCGACGGCGATCCGCACCGCTGGTGGGCCGATTTCCAGTCCCGGGCCGCGACCGGCCCGACCACCCCGGCCGACCAGCTCATCCTGGGCATCTACGGCGTGGCCGCCTGCTTCTCCGCCGACCCGGACGGCACCCCGGTTCTGCCCTTCGACCCGGTCACCGGTGTGCTGCGCGACGAGGTCTGGGCGCACTGGCTGGCTGTCGACCCGGTTCGGATGGCCCCCGAGCACGCCGCCGCGCTGTGCGACCTCCGGGCGGTGTGGATCGATGCGGGAACCGCCGACGACTTCCACCTGGACATCGGCGCACAGGCGTTCCGGGCCGCGCTGGCGACGGCGGGCGTGCCCGACGAGCGCATCCACTTCGAGCTGTTCGAGGGGACGCACGCCGGGATCACCCACCGCTACCCACTGGCCCTGGCGTGGCTCGCCGAGCGGCTGGCCCGGTGATCCGCTCCGCCTGCCACGTGGTCGCGTCGGGCCGGAAGCCCAGGCTGCGGTAGAGCCGACCTGCCTGGTTGTCCGACTCGGTGACGATCACCCAGCGCCGGGCGCCCCGCGCCTGGGCCCATCGAGCCGCCACGCCGATCAGGTGCCCGGCCAGTCCCCGACCTCGATGCTCGGCGTCGGTCAGCACGCTCTGGTAGCGCGCCACCTCGCGGCCCTGCGCATCCGGCCCGCACAGCACGATCCCCAGGTTCGCCACGCAGTCCGGCCCCCGGAACGCCCCGACGAAAGCCGCCGCGCCCGCTTCGGACATCGCACGCCGAGTGGCCCAGCGCGCCGCCGTGAACGTGGCGAAGCCGGCGACGGGCTGCTCTGCGGTGCGCAGGTTCTCGGCCACGTCGGCCTGCGCTGCGCCCGCCCAGTCCGCGCTGCTGGCCAGCACCCGGATGTCGTAGCCCGCCGGCACCGGGCGCTGCGCGGGCAGGGCCGCCGCGGAGAGGACCTGATCGCCGGACACCATGAGTCCGGCCGCCGACCAGGGGCCGGCCTCGGGCTCCTCGGGCAGGCCGATGCACAGGTGCTCGGCGTCCGGGAAGGCGGCCCGGAACTGCCCCACCCAGCGCGCGGCGTGGGCACGCGTGCAGGGATCGGTGACCAGCAGGAAGTTGCCCCAGTGGTATCCGGGATTGTCCGGCGAGACGATCAGCAGGTGGTCGCCCAGGTCGGTGATCCGGGCCCCGGAGCCGCGCAGCACGGCGAGGTCGGTCAACCATCCGGCCGGCAGGTCCATCAGCGCAGGGTAGCGATCAGCGCGCCGGTGCGCGGCCCGGACGGAGGGTCGGGTCGGGTCAGATCAGGTCAGGTCAGCGCACCACCGGGTAGCTGCACTCCAGCGCCCCCGGCGGGCAGTTGCGCACCCCACCGACGATCAGGCGGATCTGCAGGTCGGCGGTCTCCAGCCCGGCGGCGTCCAGCTCGCGGCGCAGGCCCTGCGGATCCACCTCGGGCGGGGGGCCCAGCGCGGTCACGACCACCCGGCCTCCGGAGGCCTCCACGGTCGCCACCGCCCAACCCTTCTCCTGTGCCCAGGATCGGGCGATCGGCGTCGCCGTGGCCACCAGCTGCTGGTCGCGCAGGACGGACAGTGTCCCAGCGGTCAGTGGGATCGCGACCAGCAGGACGCTGGCCACGACCAGGGCGACGGTCCGGCCCGTCAGGGCACCCAGCGGGAGGCCCGCAGACTCCGCGATGTCGCGAATGCGGAAGGCGAGCAGCACCGCGGTCCCAGTCGCCACGATGGCGGCGAAGTTGGTCGCGAACAGCAGCAGTGCCCCGGCCGCCTCCTCGAAGCGGTTCACCTCGAGCAGCAGGCCGACCACCGCCAGTGGCGGCACCAGCGAAATCGCGATCGCCACGCCGGGCAGCGCGTCGGAGATGTCGGAGCGCACGAGCGCGAACGCGCCGACGGTGCCTGTGGCCAGGGCAGCCAGCAGGTCGATGATCCGCGGGTTGATCCGAGCCGCCACCTGGGTGTTGCTCTGGTAGGCGTCCAACGGGTGTCCCACGGCGCCGATCACGTAGGCGATGGCGATGACGGCCACCGCGCCGAGCAGCACCAGGGTGACGCTGCGCACCAGGTGCACCCGATCGGCGAGCACGACCGCCAAGGCGGTGCCCAGGATCGGGGTCATCAGCGGTGCGACGATCATCGCGCCGATCACCGTCGCTGTGGAGTCGGCGATCACCCCCGCGGTGGCGATGATCCCGGCGAGCACGAGCAGCACCCAGAAGCGCGAGGACGACGACGAACGCATCGGCGTGCCCTCGATGTAGAGCGCCGCCTGCATGCGCTCGATGTCCGCGCCGACCACCTGCGCCATGCGTCCTCCTGTTGTGCGCCCGTGCGCGCCTGCGCACGGGCGAATCATCGCCATTCGGGCCCCCAGAGGCCCGAAGGCGCGCCGCCTGGGCGATCGGGGGTGATCTCAGGCAGGCTCACCGAAGGGATGCTCAAGCCAACAGCAGGTCCAGCGCCGCAGCCACACCGTCGTCGTCGTTGCTGGCCACGACCAGGTCCGCGGCAGCCAGGACGTCGGGGTGCGCATTGGCCGGGGCGATCGCCAACCCGGCCGAGCGCAGCATGCCCAGGTCGTTGCGACCATCGCCGATGGCCGCGACCTGCGCGGCGGGGATCCCCCGCCCCTGGGCGAGCCGGGCCAGCGCGTGCGCCTTGTCCACATCGACGCGGGTGATCTCCAGGTGGGTGCTCGTGGAGGCCATCGCGACCAGGCCGAGCGGGACCTCGACGGCACCTGCGACGTCCGGGCCGCCCTCGGCGCCGAGCAGGAGCAGCTTGTCCGGGCCGACGGTCTGCGCGGCCAGATCGACCACCTCAGCAGCGCAGCCGACGATCCGCGCCTCGTGGCGGACCCGGTCATCGAGGGCCTCGACCAGCCAGCGCTCGCCGGCGCACCAGTTGATGCTCAGGCCAGCGATCCGGGCCGCTGCTGCAACCCGCTGGGCGAGGTCCAGGGACATCGGCTGCTGGTCATGGATCCTCAGGGCACCCAAGTCGTAGCTTCCGGTCAGGGCGCCCTGGGAGGCCAGGAAGACCGACCCGTCGCACAGTCCGAGCCGGGCCAGGATCGGGTGCAGGGATCGTGGCGGCCGGCCGCTGGCCAGCACGACCGCCAGGCCCGCCCGGCGCGCCCGGTCGATGGCCGCTGCGCTCGCGTCGGTGATCCGATGGTCGCTGGTGAGCAGGGTGCCGTCGACGTCGATCGCGACCAGCCGGATCATCGGGCTGCCCGGGCCCGGATCCGCGCGTCGAGGAAGGCCAACTGCTGGTACAGGACCGCCACGCTGGGCATCGCGGCCGCGGACCGGCTGGCCCGGCGCAGTGGCTCGGCGAGCACGGCGTCGACCTCCAGTGGTCGCCCGGCATCCGCGTCGAGCTTCATCGAGGTGGCGTACGGGGCCATCTGCGCGGTGGCGGCCAGCAGTTCGTCGATCAGGCCGTCGGGCAGCACCCGGCCCTCGGCGGTGCAGGCAGCCGCGACGTCGGTCATGAGCGTGCGGGCCAGGGCCACCGTGTCTGGATCGGCCATGATCTGGTCGGTGGTGGCATCCAGGATCACCGACAGCGGATTGAACGCGATGTTCCACATGAGCTTGCGCCAGCGCGCGCGGATCAGGTCCTCGTCGAGCAGGACCGCGGTACGCGCGGCGACCAGGTCCGCAGCGATCGCCTGCATCAGGGGCGTCACGCCCGCCGGCGCCTCGTCAGGTCCGTGCGCGGCCAGGGTGAGGGCACCGAAGTCCAAGTGGGCCACCGTGTGCGGCCCGGTGCGCTGGGCACACAGGAAGGCCAGACCCGCGAGCACCTCGCGTCCCGGAGCAGCCGCGGCGAAGGTCGGCTCGGCGCCGATCCCGTTCTGGACCAGCAGGATGCCCGCGTCCGAGGCGAGCAGCCGGTCGGCGTGGGCGCGCAGGTGGGTCAGCACGTCGTCGTTCGCGGTCGCCTTGACCGCCACGAGCAGCACGTCGCACGGGGCCAGTGCCGACCAGTCCGCGGCGACAGCCACCTCGGACAGCTGCAGGTCGCCCTGCGGCGAGGTCAGGTCCAGCCCATGCGCGCGCACCTCGTCGGCGCCGTGCCGGACCAGGAACTGCACGTGCGCGCCGGCGTGCGCCAGCCGGATCCCGTAGAATCCGCCGACCGCACCGGACCCGACCACCGCATATCGAAGCACGCCGGCGATCCTGCCACCCGCCACCCCCGAGCCCCGCCGCCCCTGCGTGGGGTGGGGTCCCGGTGCCGGTGCCGGGACGGGGTCGGCCGGGGGGTCAGGCGGTGACGCGGGGGTCGAGCATCGTCAGGGCCATCCTGGCGGGGGTGCGCGCGAGGATCTCGTGCGGGGCCGGCGCGGCGATGTGCACCACGCCGCCGGGCGCCAGTTCCACGTACTTCCCCGCCACTCCTACGCGCAGCTGTCCGTCGAGCACCTGGACGAGGACCGGCACCGCTGCGGTGTGCTCGGTGAGCTCCTGCCCGGCGTCGAAGCTGAACAGGACCACGCGCACGCCCTGAGCCTTGAGCACGGTGCGCGACACCGTGGAGTCCGGTGCCACCTCGATCAACGCCGCGAGGTCAGCGACGTGCATCATCGCGCCGACGTCGGCGGCACCGTCCTGCTGATCCTTCGGTTCAGTTCCCATGTCTGTTCTTCCCTTCACTGATGGCGCCCACCACCCCTCGTGCTCCGATTCCTGGCAACTGCTCCGTCAATCCGCGGAGCACTTGCCGAGGGCCGGAGCACGAGGGGTGGGTGACTACGAACCGATCTTCTCCCAGCCGCGCTTGGTCGGCCGCGAACCCGGATCGTGCGGACCCCGGTCGCGGTAGACCACATACGGCCGGAACAGGTAGCCCAGGGGTGCTGAGAACGCATGCACCAGCCGGGTGAACGGCCAGACCATGAACACCAGCATCCCGGCCACGGCGTGTACCCGGAACGACAGCGGCGCATCGGCCATCAGCTCGCCCTGGGGCTGGAGCGTCAGGATCGAGCGGAACCACACCGAGACGTCCTCGCGGTAGTTGTGGCCCTCGCCCAGCACGCCCGCACCGACCAGCGTCGTGAGCACGCCGAGGGTGATCGCGGCGACCAGGAACACGTACATGGTCTTGTCGTTGTTGGTGGTCGCGGCGAACACCGGCCCCACCGTGCGGCGCCGGTAGACCAGCAGCACGATGCCGATCAGGGTGGCTGCCCCGGCGAACATGCCCAGGCCGACGGCCATCGCGTGGTAGGTCGACTCGGAGATGCCGACCGCGTCGGTCCACGACTCCGGGATGATCAGTCCGACGATGTGACCGACCAGCACGGCCAGGATGCCGATGTGGAACAGCGGGCTGGCGATCCGGATGAGCCTGCGCTCGTAGAGCTGGCTGGAGCGCGTGGTCCAGCCGAACTTGTCGTAGCGGTAGCGCCAGATGGTCCCGACCACGAACGTGGTGATCGCCACGTAGGGCAGGACGATCCAGAGCAGGATATCGGCGGCACTCATCGACGGGCTCCTGTCGGGACGGTGCTGGTCGGGAACGGCTCGAGGCCGACGTCCTCCACGGGCGGACCGGACGCGGCCATCGCCGCCATCCGCGCGGCCACCTCAGGGGTCACCTCGGGCAGGGTCGCGACCACGGCGTCCAGCACGTGGGCGTAGACCGAACCGAGGTCGTGCAGCGCCTCGCGCAGCAGGCCGATCGCCGCGGCGTGCTCGGCCAGCAGCGCGTCGCCGGTGACCCGGTCGCCGACGGCCGCGAACTCCAGCAGAACGGCCAGGTGATCGGGAAGCTCCTCGGTGCCGATCGTGAAGCCGGCCTGCTCGTAGGCCTGCTTGAACCGCAGGATGGCCACGCCGCGGTTGCGCGTGTCGCCGTGGGTCCAGTAGGTCAGGAACGGGCACGCCCGGCGCTTCATGTCGAAGATCTCGACGAAGTGCCGGCCCACGTCACCGATTGGCGTTCCGTTCAGGTGGGTCAGGAACTCGGTCAACGGCACCCGCGCCGGATCGGGCAGCTCGGCCACGGCAGCGGCCAGGCCGTCGAGACGGTCCAGCAGCTCGCCGTCGGGGTAGACCAACAGCCAGGAGCAGGCCAACCGGGTCACGGCGATGTCGTGGGCCGACATCCCGCACGCCCGCAGGTCCTCGACCGGGTTGCGGGGCTTGCGCAGGCGCAGGGGCAGGCCCAGGAACTCGCCGGCCTCCCGGGTCCCGATCCGGGTCAGCGGGCCCATCAGGACTCGCCTGCCTCGGGGAGATCATCGGCGCGCACGCCGGGCATACCCAGCATCACCGCACCGTCCCAGTTGAGCAGATGGACCTTGGCATCGGCATTGGCCGGATCGATGTGTGCCTCGGCGGACTGGCGCACCTTGAGCGCGTGGAAGTTCTCCACCGCCACCGGCACCGGCCGCCCGGACGCCTCGCCGAACGGCCCGGACGAGTACGAGTCGGGCCCGGCCGCGTAGTCCACCGCGCACGCGAGCTCCTCGAGGTCGCGCCCCACCTCGGCATGCGCCTTGGGGATCACGTAGCGGTCCTCGTACTTGGCGATGGCCAGCAGCCGGTAGAGCGCGTACATCTGCTCCTCGGTCAGACCGACCGACTCCGGGATCGACGCGTCGGCGTCGCGCCCGAGGTTGTGATCGCGCATGTAGGAGCGCATCGCGGCCAGTGTGGCCAGCGAGCCGAGCACCGGTCCGGGGTCCCCGGCGGTGAACAGCTCGGCGAGGTACTCGATCGGGATGCGCAGGCTGCTCAGCGCGCCGAACAGGACATCGGCATCCTCGGCGTCGTGGCCGGTGTCGCGCAGGGCGTCGACCACCGGAGACAGCGGCGGGATGTACCAGACCATCGGCATGGTGCGGTACTCGGGATGCAGCGGCAGCGCGACCCGGTACTCCTTGGCCAACTTGTAGACCGGGGACTTGCGGGCCGCATCCAGCCAGTCGGCGGGGATCCCGTCGCGCTGGGCGGCGGCGATGACCTCGGGGTCCTCCGGATCGAGGATGAGATCCAGCTGCGCCTCGTACAGGTCCTTCTCGTCGGGGGTGGCCGCGGCCTCGGTGACCCGATCCGCGTCGTAGAGGAACAGGCCCAGGTAGCGCAGCCGGCCCACGCAGGTCTCCGAGCACACCGTCGGCAGTCCGACCTCGATGCGCGGATAGCACATCGTGCACTTCTCGGCCTTGCCGGTGCGGTGGTTGAAGTAGACCTTCTTGTACGGGCAGCCGGTGACGCACATCCGCCACCCGCGGCAGGCGTCCTGGTCGACCAGGACGATCCCGTCCTCGCTGCGCTTGTAGATCGCCCCGCTGGGGCAGGCCGCGACGCACGCCGGGTTCAGGCAGTGCTCGCAGATCCGCGGCAGGTAGAACATGAACGCCTGCTCGAACTCCATCTTCACCCGGTCGCCGACCTGGTCGCGGATCTTGATCACGATCGGGTCCTTGGGCGCCAGTTCGGGACCCCCGGCCAGGTCGTCGTCCCAGTTGGCCGACCAGCGGATCTGCATCGGCTTGCCCGAGATCAGCGACTTGGGCCGGGCCACCGGGGTGTGCTCCCCGAGCGGTGCCGAGATCAGCGTGTCGTACTCGTAGGTCCACGGCTCGTAGTAGTCGCTCATCTCCGGGAGCACCGGGTTGGAGAAGATCTTGGTCAACCGCGAGAACCGCGACCCGGAGCGCAGCTGGAGCTTCCCGCGCTTGAGCACCCACCCGCCCTGCCAGCGCGCCTGGTCCTGGTAGGTGCGCGGATAGCCCTGGCCGGGCCGGGTCTCCACATTGTTGAACCACACGTACTCGACACCGGCGCGGTTGGTCCACGCCTGCTTGCAGGTGACCGAGCAGGTGTGACACCCGATGCACTTGTCGAGGTTCATCACCATGCCCATCTGGGCCATGACCTTCATGCGGTCGCGCTCCTCACTCGCTCGTACCTCGCTCGGTCGGTCGCCGCTCCGGTCATATCAGTACTCCACATCCTGGGAACGGCGGCGGATCACGGTGATCTCGTCGCGCTGGTTGCCGGTGGGGCCGAGGTAGTTGAAGGCGAAGCTCAACTGGGCGTACCCGCCGATGATGTGGCTGGGCTTGATCATCAGCCGGGTCAGCGAGTTGTGGATGCCGCCGCGAAGGCCCGAGGTCTCGGTCCGCGGGACGTCCACGGTGCGGTCCTTGGCGTGGTACATGAACACCGTGCCCGCGGGCATCCGATGGCTGACGATCGCACGGGCCACGACCACGCCGTTGCGGTTGTAGGCCTCGATCCACTCGTTGTCCTTGACGCCGATCGTGGTGGCGTCCTCCAGGGACATCCAGATCTCGGGCCCGCCGCGACTCAACGAGAGCATGAACAGGTTGTCCTGATACTCCGAGTGGATCGACCACTTCGAGTGCGGGGTCAGGTAGCGCACCGTCACCTCCTTGCCCCGCCCAGTGGTCTGGTCGCCGAAGATCCGGTGCATGTTCAGCGGCGGGCGGAAGGTCGGCAGGTTCTCCCCGATCTCGGCCATCCAGTCGTGGTCGAGGAAGAAGTGCATGCGGCCGGTCAGCGTGTGCCAGGGCTTGAGCCGCTCCACGTTGATCGCGAACGCCGTGTAGCGGCGCCCGCCGTGCTCGGAGCCAGACCACTCCGGGGAGGTGATCACCGGCACCGGACGGGTCTGGGTGTCGATGAACGTGATCCGCTTGCCGCCCTCGTCCTCGGCGAGGTCGGCCAGCCGCATGCCGGTGCGCTTCTCCATGTCGCGGAAGCCGTCGACGGCGATCCGGCCGTTCGTGGTGCCCGACAGCGCCAGGATCGTCTCGCAGGCGTGCGAGGCGGTCACCAGGCTGGGCCGACCGGCCGACGGACCGTCGGGCAGCACCCCGTTGATCCGCCCGAGCAGGGCCACCTCCGGTGTGGGGTCCATCCTCACGCCCTTGGTCAGGGTGCCCAGCTTCTCGACCAGGGGTCCGAGGGCCGACATCTTGGCCCCGATGGCGGTGTAGTCCCGCTCGACAGTGACGAACTTGGGCGCCGTCCTGCCCGGGATGAGGTCGACCTCGCCGGTCTTCCAGTCGCGCACGACGCCACCGGGCACGGCCAACTCGTCGGGGGTGTCGTGCAGCAGCGGCACGGTGACCAGGTCGGTGCGGGTGTCGAGCACTCCCTTGGCCAGCCGGGACACCCCGCGGCCGAGCTCCTGGAAGATGTCCCAGTCGCTCTTGGTCTCCCACGGCGGGTCGATCGCCGGGGTGAACGCGTGCACGAACGGGTGCATGTCGGTGCTGGACAGGTCGTACTTCTCGTACCAGGTGGCCGCGGGAAGCAGGACGTCGCCGAACAGTCCGGACGAGGTCATCCGGAAGTCGATGTTCACCAGCAGGTCGAGCTTGCCGACCGGGGCATCCGCGCGCCAGGTGACGTCCTGCGGGCGCTGGTCCTCGGGGGTCTCGTCGGCGCGCACGGCGTGCGAGGTGCCCAGCAGGTGCTTGAGGAAGTATTCGTTGCCCTTGCTCGAGGAGCCCAGCAGGTTCGCCCGCCAGAGGGTGAGCACCCGCGGCCAGTTCTCCGGGGCGTCGGGGTCCTCCACCGCGAACTTCAGGTCTCCGGACTTCAGCTGCTCGGTCACGTAGGCGGCCGGCTCCATGCCCGCAGCCTTCGCCTCCTCGGCGATGGTCAGCGGGTTGCGGTTCAGGCTCGGGTAGCTGGGCATCCAGCCCGAGCGCGCCGACTGGGCCAGCGTGTCGATCATCGCCCGCCCCTCGAACCGGCCCTCGCCCAGCGGACTGGCCAGCCCCTGCGCCCCCAGCGCGTCGTAGCGCCACTGGCTGGTGTTCACGTACCAGAACGCCGTGCCGATCATCTGGCGCGGCGGGCGGACCCAGTCCAGGCCGAACGCGAGCTGCGCCCACCCGGTCATCGGCCGGACCTTCTCCTGGCCGACGTAGTGCGCCCAGCCGCCGCCGTTGATCCCCTGCGTGCCGGTCAGCGTGGTCAGGGCCAGGAACGTGCGGTAGATGATGTCGGAGTGGAACCAGTGGTTGGTTCCGGCCCCGAGGATGATCATCGAGCGACCGCCGGACTCCTCGGCATTGGCCGCGAACTCCCGGCCGATCCGCTCGGCCTGATCGGCCGGCACGCCGGTGATCTCCTCCTGCCAGGCCGGGGTGTAGGGCTCCGGGTCGTCGTAGCCGGTCGGCCACTGGCCGGGCAGGCCCTCGCGGCCCACGCCGTACTGGGCCAGCATCAGGTCGTACACCGTGGTGACCAGTCGCGGCCCGGCCACGGTGGCCAGCTCGGCCGCGGGGACGCCGCGGTGGTGCGACCCGCCGCCCTCGTTGACCTCCTGGGCCATGTCGAAGCGCGGCAGCAGCACCTCGGCGGTCGTCGAGCCGGCCGCCCCGAACAGGCTCAGCGCCGGGTCGATGCCCTCGAGGTCGAGGTTCCACTTGCCCTCGCCCTCCTGCCCGTACCGGAAACCCATCGAGCCGTTGGGCACGTGCGGGCGACCGGTGGCCGCATCGACCAGGACGGTCTTGAAGTCCGCGTGCTCGCTGGCGTCGCCCAGGTCCGCGGCGGTGACGAACTTGTCCGGCACGTAGGCGCCGTCCTTCTCGCGCAGGCTGACCAGGAACGGCAGGTCGGAGAATCGCTTGACGTAGTCGACGAAGCGCGGCACCTGGCGCTCGACGAAGAACTCCTTGAGGATGACGTGGCCCATGGCCATGCCCAGCGCACCGTCGGTGCCCGGGTGCGGGCTGAGCCACTCGTCGGCGAACTTGGTGTTGTCGGCGTAGTCCGGACTGACCGTGACGACCTTCTGGCCGCGGTAGCGCGCCTCGGTCATGAAGTGCGCGTCGGGCGTGCGGGTCTGTGGGACGTTGGCGCCCCACATGATCAGGTAGGAGGCGTTCCACCAGTCGGCGGACTCCGGCACGTCGGTCTGGTCGCCGAACACCTGCGGGCTGGCCACGGGCAGGTCGGCGTACCAGTCGTAGAAGGACAGCATCCCGCCGCCGAGCAGGCTGATGAACCGGGCGCCCGCCGCGTGCGAGGCCATCGACATGGCCGGGATCGGCGAGAACCCGAACACCCGGTCGGGGCCGTAGGTGTCGATCGTGGACACGTGCGCGGCCGAGACGAGCTCGATCGTCTCGGCCCAGGACGTACGCACCAGGCCGCCCTTGCCGCGCGCACGGTGGTAGCGGGCCCGCGTCTCGGGGTCCCCCACCACAGCACGCCAGGCCTTGACCGGGTCACCGCCGTTGGCGGCCTTGGCCGCTCGGTAGGACTCGATCAGCACGCCCCGGATATAGGGGTAGCGCACCCGGGTCGGGGAGTAGGTGTACCAGCTGAACGCCGCACCGCGGGGGCAGCCGCGGGGCTCGTACTCCGGGGAATCGGCCCCCACCGACGGGTAGTCGGTCTGCTGGGACTCCCAGGTGATGATCCCGTCCTTGACGTAGACCTTCCACGAGCAGGAGCCCGTGCAGTTCACCCCGTGCGTGGAGCGCACCACCTTGTCGTGGCTCCACCGGTCGCGGTAGAACGAGTCGGCGTCCCGGCCGCCCTGCTTGGTCAGGGTGCGCAGGTCGTCGGAGACCTCTCCGCGGGACAGGAATCGTCCGGCTCGGACCAGGAACTCGTCGGTGGCGCTGGTGGGCATGGTCACTTCCTCCGTTGCGACGGGGTGGTGCGGGGCGTGGTGCGGGGTGCCTTCGGGGCCTCGGACCTGGCTCCGGGGACGGCAGCGGCGGCCTGCGGCCCGGGCGCGGACTGCGACAGCTCCACGGTCCGCACGGGAGTCATGTCGGCGCGGTCCAGGTGCGCCACGCACAGCCCGGGTCGGGGCAGCACGTCCAGCCGGGCCAGCGTCACTGGCTGGCCCGTACGAGCCAGCACCTCCCGCAGCAGCTCGGCATGGATGTCGCAGATCACCGGATGCTCGTCGATCAACTCAGCATACGGACATGCCCGCAGCGTGATCTCGTCACCCACCGGGTTGCGCACCGCGTCGAATCCGAAGTCGGTCAGCGCCTCGGTGGCGGTGTCCACCGCCTCGTCTACGGTGTCGGCGACATCGACCACGGCCGCGGAGTCGACCCACGTCGCGGCGGCCAGCCTGGCCGCATCCGGGGCATGGGCGGAGTCCAACTCCTCGTCCAGGGCCCGGGCCAGTTCGCGCACCGAGGCCGTCGCGGTCGCCGAGTACAGCCAGTGCGGCCGGCCGCGGGTGGCCCGCTGGTCGGAGATCCTGGTGATCCGCCCGGCAGCGAGCAGGGCGTCCAGATGCCCGCGGACGGTGTTCGGGTGCATGCCCACGACTGTGGCGATCTCCTCGACCCGCTGGACGTCGTCGGCGGCCTCGAGATGGGCCAGGATCGCGGCCCGGGTCTCGCCGCCGGCCTCCCCGGCAGCGGGCCGCGGGCCGTGCAGCGCTCCCAGCCGGGCCAGGGCCCGGCCCACCGACTGCAGGGGGATCGACGTGCTCACGGGCCCTGTTCTACCACATAATCCCAGCCTTCGGGGCTTTAAACCGGTGTCAATGCAATCCGTGTGATTTATTGGTGTACGGTGCTCCCGTCACCGAAGGAGGGACCCGATCCCATGGCTGCACCCACCATCACTCCCGGCGCCGAGCCGGTCGCCCCCGAGGAGCCGGGCAAGGGCCGCGTCCTGGTCATCTCGACCATCTCGTTCACCCTGATGTTCGCGGTCTGGCTGATGTTCGGGGTGCTGGGCATCCCGATCCGCGACGAGTTCGGCCTCACCGACGTGCAGCTGGCCTGGATCACCTCACTGGCGGTCCTCAACGGCTCCATCTGGCGGCTGCCGGCCGGCATCGTCACCGACCGGGTCGGTGGCCGGAAGGTGTTCGCACTCATGCTCGCGCTCACCGCGATCCCGGCCTACCTGGTCTCCACGGTGACCAACTACCAGATGCTGCTGTTCTACGCGTTCCTGGTCGGGTTCGCGGGCAACTCGTTCAGCGTCGGCATCGCGTGGGTGTCGGCCTGGTGGCCGCGCGAGCGCCAGGGGGTGGCCCTCGGCGTCTTCGGTGCCGGCAACGTCGGCGCCTCCGTGACGAAGTTCATCGGCCCCGCGCTGATCACGGCTGTGCCCGTCGCCGGGTACCTGGGCGGCGTGATCCCCGGGGGCTGGCGATTCGTGCCGTTCCTGTACGCAGTGCTGCTGCTGGCCATGGCCGCGATCACCTGGTTCGGGTCCCCGCGCCACGACCACAAGCCCGGCTCCGGGCGCTCCGTCGGCCAACTGCTGACTCCGCTCAAGCAGCTGCGGGTCTGGCGGTTCAGCCTCTACTACGTGGTCACCTTCGGCGCCTACGTGGCCCTGGCGGCCTGGTTGCCCAAGTACTACGTCGATGTCTATGACCAGTCGCTGTCGCACGCGGCGCTGCTCACGGCCCTGTTCATCTTCCCCGCGTCCCTGCTGCGCCCGGTGGGCGGCTGGCTGTCGGACAAGGTGGGAGCCCGGCGGGTCATGTACTGGACCTTCGGGCTCATGCTGGTGGCCACCGGCATCCTGATGATGCCCTACGGCTTCATCACGTTGGAGAACCCCGACGGAACGACCAGCGAGGTGCTGCCCTGGAGCGTGGGGATCGAGCTGTTCACCGCCCTGGTCTTCCTCATCGGATGCTCCATGGGTATCGGCAAGGCCGCGGTCTACAAGCACATCCCGGAGTACTTCCCCCGCGACGTGGGCGCCGTCGGTGGCCTGGTCGGCTCCCTGGGCGCGTTGGGCGGGTTCTTCCTGCCCCTGCTGTTCGCCTACGCCGCCCGGCTGACCGGGATGCCGCAGTCCACGTTCTTCGTCCTGTTCATAGTCACGCTCGTGGCCGCGGTGTGGATGCAGTGGACGATCCATCGGATGCTGCACGCCGCCAGCCCCGGTCTGAAGGACAAGTTCGAGCACGACTTCGTGGCTGATCCGGCCACGTCGGCACGCACCCCAGCCGAGCCCGTCACGGCCGGGGCCACCACCATCGAGAGGACGGACGGCTGACATGGCCAGCAACCCCCCCGCACCGCAGGCGCCGGTCCATCGCGGCTCCGACTGGTTGGAGACCTGGACCCCCGAGGACCCGGAGGCATGGGACTCCGGGCGCGCCTGGAAGACCCTGTGGATCAGCACGTTCAGCCTGACCCTGGCGTTCATCACCTGGTTCATGGTCTCGGCCCTGGCACCGGTGCTGAACAACATCGGGTTCGACCTGAGCACCAGTCAGCTCTACTGGCTCACGGCCATGCCCGGCCTGGCCGGCGGTGGGCTGCGCCTGATCTGGATGTTCCTGCCCCCGGTGCTGGGCACCCGCAAGCTGGTCGCCTACAGCACGGTGCTGTTCCTGCTGCCGCTGGTCGGGTGGGGTTTCGCGGTGCAGAACCCGGACACCTCGTTCGCAGTCCTGCTGCTGCTGGCGATCATGGCCGGCATCGGCGGCGGCGTGTTCAGCGGGTTCATGCCCTCGACGTCCTACTTCTTCCCGAAGGCCAAGCAGGGCACCGCCCTGGGCGTGCAGGCCGGCATCGGCAACTTCGGCGTGAGCATCGTGCAGTTCACGACCCCGTGGATCGTCGGCTTCGGCCTGATCGGAGCGGCCCAGGTATTCACCGACCCGAAGACGGGCACCACCAAGGAGGTCTGGTACCACAACGCGGCCTGGGTCTGGGTGCCCTTCGTGATCGTGTCCGCGATCCTGGCCTGGACCCTGCTGCGCAGCGTGCCCATCCAGGTGCGCGGCGTGCGCCAGCAGCTGGACATCTTCAACAACAAGCACACGTGGATCATGACGCTGCTCTACATCATCACCTTCGGCACGTTCTCCGGCCTCGCAGCCTCGTTCGGGTTGCTGATCAAGCAGTTCTACGGCGCTGACGTGTTCGGCGAGGCGGGCATCTCCCCGGCCCAGTACGCCTTCTGGGGCGCCCTGGTCGGCTCCGCGGCCCGCGTGATGGCCGGACCGATCGCCGACCGGGTCGGCGGCGGGCGGGTGACCCTCGTCGCGGTGCTCGGCGTGGCCGGCGGGGCGGCGTTCACCTCGTTCCAGCTCTCACCCACGTCTGCCGATGACTTCCCCGCGTTCTTCTGGGGGATGCTGGCCATCTTCTTCTTCGCCGGCGTCGGCAACGCCTCGACGTTCAAGCAGATGCCGATGATCTTCGAGCCCCGGCAGGCCGGCGGGGTGATCGGCTGGACCGCGGCGATCGCGGCGTTCGGCCCGTTCGTGTTCGGCCTGATGTTCGCCACCGGGTACACCGTGGCGCTCTACTGGTTGGGCGTGGTCGTGAGCATGATCGGTGCGGCGCTGTGCTGGTTCTACTACGCCCGGCCGGGCGCGGAGACGCCCAGTTGATGATCCCTGCCGACAGGGTTCAGGTGGGCTGGGTTCAGGTGGGCAGCGGCAGCCAGCGGACCGGCTCCCCCGCCGCGACGCCCCCGGGCGGCAGCACGCCGAAGCCGGTCGCCGCGGCCAGCCCGCGCAACATCCCCGAGCCCAGGTGTTCCCCGGGCTGGAACCAACCCGCGACGAGCGTGCCGAGCACCAGTCGGTCCTCGGTGGCAGGCGCCGGCACGCTCTGCGCACTGGACACCTCGACCAGGTCGGGAAGCACCGTGCGACCGGCGAGGCCGGCCACGATCGGGGCGGCCAGGCTGACCAGGGTGACGATCGCGCTCTGCGGATTGCCCGGCAGTCCGACCAGCCACGCTGGAGCTGGCCCCACAGTCCCCGCGAGCATCGGATGGCCCGGACGGACTGCGACGCTGTCCACCAGCACCGTGCCGGAGTTGGCCGCGATCGCCGCGTGCAGGTGGTCCACCGGCCCGGCTGCCGTCCCGCCGGTGGTCAGCACCAGGTCCGCGGACTGCGCTGCCCAGGCGATCGCGTCCACATGCGCCGCCAGGGTGTCCTCGCAGCGCTCGATCGCCACCACCTCGACCCCCATCCGGGCCAACCACGCCGGCACCTGGGGCCCGAGCGAGTCGCGCACCATCCCCGGCCCGGGCACCCCATGGGTGGCCAGCTCGTCGCCGAACAGGACCAGGGCGGCGCGGGGTCTGCGGATGACCACCAGGGTGTCGTGGCCGCAGGCCGCTGCCAGCCCGAGCAGGGCTGGGTTGAGAACGGTGCCCGCCGGGGCCAGGACGTCACCCGACGCGCACTCCTCCCCCGAGGGGCGGATGTGCGCCGGACCAACGGGCTGGGGTGCGACCACGACCTCCGACCCGCCGGCCCGGGTGCGGGTCGCGTCCTCGCTGCGGATCACGGCCTGGGCGGTGGGCGGGACCACCCCCCCGGTCGCGATCACCACGGCCTGCCCGTCGACGAGCGGGTCGGGCACCGGACGACCGGCCAGCGACGCGCCGACGACGGTCCAGGGTCCCGGGCCTCGCACCGCCCACCCGTCCATCGCGGAGGTGTCGAACGCCGGCAGGGCCGTGCGGGCGACCAGGTCCTGGGTCGCCACGAGCCCGTCGCACTCGGCGAGGTCCAGGCGCACGGCAGGCAGGGCCGCCACCGCGTCGGCCAGGGCGGCCCGCGCCACATCCCAGCGGGGTTCGTACAGGGTCATCGGATCGGTCCCAGTGCGGACCGGGCACGGCGCGCACGATTCCGGGCGCGGGTCGAGCTCACGTGGCCCGCTCGGCCCAGTGCAGCGCCAACCGGCTCACCAGGTCCGCGGCCTGTGCGGGGTCTGCCCCGCCGGCGACCGCGGCCCCGAGCAGGTAGGTGGTGACCGGCGCGGCCGGCCGATCCACGTTGTGCGCCGCGTCGCGGGCCAGGTCGAGGATCACGTCGATGTCGCATGCGACGTCCAGACCCAGCTCGGCGCTGACGGCGTCCACCCACTCCTGCATGGCGCTTCCCTCCTCGGCTGCCCGGCGCCGGGCGGCCTGCAACTCATCGGTGGTGTCCACGTCGGCCACGGCTGCGGCCGGCACCGGCCATTCCATCACGCGCAGCAGCTGCAGGAGGTGGCGCATCGGGCGCCCGGCCAGCGGCTCCAAACGGGCCAGCCGCTCGCGCAGCACGTCGGTCCGGTAGGCGGCGCAGAGCAACTGGGCTCGGCCATCCTCGTCGATGGGCACAACAGCATCGGCCGGCTCAGCGTCGACCGGCACCCCTCCCGAGCTGGGCGCCCCGTCGGCCAAGCGTGCCAGCGCGCCCACGAGCACCGGCACCCCGAAGGGCATGTCCGCCGCGCACACCGCGACCAGCGGGGTGCTGACCTCGACCAACCCCGCCCCGAGCCCCGCCAGCGGACCGCCCCCGGGCGGATCCTCCCGGGCCAGCACGACTCGCTCGGGCAGTCCGCGTACCGGCGGGCCGACCAGGACCACCGGGACCTCCGCGGGCACCTGGGCCAGCAGGCGGTCGACCAACCGGCGGCCCCCCACGTGCACCGTCGCCTTGTCCCGGCCCAACCGAGCGCTGCGCCCACCCGTGAGCACGAGCACGGTGCCCCCGGCGGCCCAACCCGATTCGCCAGTGCCGCCCATCCCTGCACAATAGGTGTCTACCCGAAGGGCCCGAATGACTGACCTGACCCACCTCGACGCTCAGGGGCACGCCCGGATGGTCGATGTCGCCGCCCGCGAGGTGACCACCCGCACCGCGACGGCCACCGGTCGGGTCACCACCTCGACTGCCGGCCGGATCCGCAGCGGCGACGTGCCCAAGGGCGATGTGCTCGCGGTGGCCCGGATCGCGGGGATCATGGCCACCAAGCGCACCCCCGACCTGATTCCGCTGTGCCACCCGATCGCGGTGCACGGCGTGGACGTGCAGGTCGAGGTCGCAGCGGATGCCGACGAGGTCGCGATCACCGCCACTGTGCGCACCGCGGACCGCACCGGGGTTGAGATGGAGGCGCTGACCGCCGTGGCTGTAGCCGGACTTGCCGTCATCGACATGGTCAAGGCCCTGGACCCACACGCAGCGCTGCGCGACGTCGAGGTGGCGGCCAAGGACGGCGGACGCAACGGGGCGTGGCGCCGATGACTGCCGCGACCGGCGGCGCCGGGCCATTGCGAGCAGCCGTGATCACCTGCTCGGACTCCGCCGCCGCGGGAACCGCAGCCGACACCTCGGGACCACTGGCCGCTACGTTGTTGACAGAACTCGGCCACACCGTGGCCCCGGTCGTGGTCGTGCCGGACGCGATCGACGCGATCGCCGCCGCCGTCAGCTGCGCCATCGGGGCCGGGGCGCGCATCGTCGTGACCACCGGCGGCACCGGGGGCGGACCCCGCGACGTCACGCCGGAGGCCCTGGC
>JBAVKQ010000252.1:0-2935 GCA_049688395.1 Candidatus Nanopelagicales bacterium | reverse complement strand
GGTTCAGGCTGGCTGGCCGGCTTTCGGGCCGTCGTGCCAGACGTTGCCCCGCATGGTTACTGCGGCTGAGCCGACGGAGGTGAACGGACCGTAGGCACCGCCGTTCGGGTAGACGGATGTGGTGATGCGGTTGTCGGTGATCACGATGTCGCTGACCCGCGACAGGGAGTCCATCCCGGGCTGGTAGCCGCCGTAGACGGTGTAGGCGCCGCCACCGAGCAGGTTGTTGCGCATTGTGATCCGGTGCTGCGCGCCGGACCCCGTCGACAGGATGATCGCGGAGGTCGACGCGCGCGGCGAGATGATTGTGTTGTGCTCGATGAGCACGTCGGCGGCGCCCAGGGACTGCATGCCGTCGTTGTGCGAGTCGCCGGCCACCACGAGGTCGTGGATGAAGGAGTCGCGCACGGTCACGTTCGATCCCAGCTTGAGCCCGTCGACGGTGTTGTGGATGTTGACCCGGGTCAGGGTGTAGTTGCGGCCGGCGACGGCGGCATCGTTGTTCGTGTTGTTCAGCCCGTCGAGCTCGGAGTCGGTGATCTGCAGGTTGGTGGCGCCCTCGTCGTTGAGCACCAGCCAGAAGCCGCGCGCCGCGATGCGGCAGTTGCGGATCTTGACGTTGTTTGCGCTGCTGGTGATGACCAGCGGGGTCGTGATGAGTTTGTTCTCGATCACGGTGCCGGCGTTGGTGATCCGCGACGGACCGGTGTAGGCGCTCAGCGAGGTGCCAGCCGGGACACCAGTGGTCGCCGCACTCGGGAACGCCCCAGAGGAGTCGGGGATCGGCGTTGGCGTCGGGTTCGTTGGCGAAGACACGGTCGACGAGGGGGCGAAGAGTGGATCGACCCAGTAGTTCGAATTCTGGTAGACAACTGCGGGGAACCCTCCGGAGGCGCCGTACTTGTATACGCCCGCACTCTCGAGCGCCGTAAGTGTGCTCCTGGTGGTCACGCCTGAGAAGTAGTTGGTGGTGGCCGAGTACCCACCTTGCGGTGCGAAGTAGGACACGACGAGTGTCTGGCCTGCGGTCACGGCAAGCGGCGTCGAAAAGTTCACACGCTGCCAACCGGACGCTGTCTCGCCAGTGAATGTCGCCGTGCGCAGTCGCTGACCCGTAGTGTTCCAGACGGAACCAGTGTGGGTGCCGGCGTTGGCGTTGCCGCCCTTGAAGAAGCGGACACCTACCACGCTACCTGGCGAGGCAAACGTAACCTTCATACCCAATTCGACCGCAGAACGGTCAGAATCGATCGCGTCAGCGCTCGTCGCAGGGCCATCCGACTCGGCAAAGTATCCGGACGTAACGGGGGCCCCGGACGTCACTGCCGCGAGTCCGGTCGTGCTGGCAGCCGCCAGGGCGGACGCGGCCAGGAGTCGGAGCGCCGCTGAGGACGCCAACGTGCGTGAGAACACTCGTCGACGTGCCCCCTGGCGGGAGAACGTGATGAGCGGTTGGTTCGCGGCGGAGCCCTCAAGTGGCCGGCGTCGGTGCGCCAGAGGCTGAGGCCCAGCAGGGGTGATCGACATCGTGAATCATCTCCTCAGCGCCTGCGAGGTGAGCTGTCGGGTTCGGGCGGAGAAGCCCGGCCGCTTGTGCGGCTTGACCCCAAGGTCCCGCGAAAATACTTCGGGGACCGTATTATGGGTCCCCCGCTCCCGTTCGTTCTTGATAGCCGGTGTGAGTACCGGTCTCCAGAGACCCGGACGTGAACGGGACTCGGCGCCGTCCAGATCTCATCCCAACTTCCGCGGGACCCCGCCAACGTACCTCAGATCGGCCGACGTCCCAATCGCGGTGGTACCCAGATCCCACGGTGACGGCGTGCAAACCGGACTTATGCGTCCATCTCATGAGTACAGGCACAGGGAGTCTGCCGCACTGTGCGCTAAATCACGTTCAACCTCAACCCGCTCGGCCCGACGTTGCGGCTGAGGGGGGCCTTGTGTGGTCGGGGCGACTCAGTTCGCCGCCCGTCCCCTCCGAACTTGGCGGCGCTCGGCTACCGGAAGATTGTCAAGACCTGTGGATGGGCGACGAGGCCAGGTGCTCACTTGCGATCTGCTCGGCTGTGTCGTCGCGTCGTTCGACGAATTTTGCCCTTCTCGAACACTTCGCCTGCTTCGACCAGGGCGACCAGGTGGGGCGAGTTCACAGCCCGCCACCGGGCCTGTGCGGACGGGACCCGGATCAGCTTGTCGAACACAACCCGATCCGCGATCCGCGGGTCGTGACAGCCCAGCGGGTCTGGAGCAGTGTGGCGGACTGGTCCCGAAGCGGTTCGGTGACAGAGGAGGGCAGGGCAGGTACGAGCACCTCGGGAAGGGATGGTCGCGTCAGGCACCCCTTCTTCTACTGAGGCTCGTGCCCGTCCTGCGTAACCACCGCGCACCTACCCGCGCGATCGTCCTATTCGTGGGTACGTCACCCGAGCCCCCGCGGGCCCCGCGCCCGGCGCGTGGCCAGGCGGGGGCCTCGGGTTCAGGCTGGCTGGCCGGATCTCGGGCCGTCGTGCCAGACGTTGCCCCGCATGGTTACTGCGGCTGAGCCGACGGAGGTGAACGGACCGTAGGCACCGCCGTTCGGGTAGACCGATGTGGTGATGCGGTTGTCGGTGATCACGATGTCGCTGACCCGCGACAGGGAGTCCACCCCGGGCTGGTAGCCGCCGTAGACGGTGAAGGCACCGCCACCGAGCAGGTTGTTGCGCATCGTGATCCGGTGCTGCGCGCCGGACCCCGTCGACAGGAGGATTGCGGCGGTCGACCCGTACGGGGAGATGATCGTGTTGTGCTCGATGAGCACGTCGGCGGCGCCCAGGGACTGCATGCCGTCGTTGTGCGAGTCGCCGGCCACCACGAGGTCGTGGATGTAGGAGTCGCGCACGGTCACGTTCGATCCCAGCTTGAGCCCGTCGACGGTGTTGTGGATGTTGAC
>JBAVKQ010000251.1:0-5651 GCA_049688395.1 Candidatus Nanopelagicales bacterium | reverse complement strand
CCGCAGCGCCGGTCCCGCCGGCGGCCTGCAGCGCGGGGGCGGTGTCGGTGGCCACCGTCTCCGAGGGCGACCAGACCCGCACGAGCAGCACGAGGGCCAGGGCGCCCGCGAAGGCGGCCACGATGTCGGTCACCTGGTAGCTGAGGAAGTTCGAGCTGAGGAACTGCGCGATGCCGAAGGCGGCGCCGCCGACCAGCGCCGGCAGCCAGGTCTGGCGCAGCCCGCGGCGCCCGTCGACCATGAAGACCAGGACCAGCGGCACGAAGACGGCCAGGATCGGGGTCTGCCGGCCCACCATGGCGCCGAGCTGGTCGGCATCCAGGCCGGTGATCCGGCCCAGGGTGGTGATCGGCACTGCGACCGCGCCGAACGCGACCGGGGCGGTGTTGGCCACCAGGGCCACGGCTGCCGACTTCATCGGTGTGATGCCGACCGCCATGAGCATGACGGCCGTGACCGCGACCGGGGTGCCGAATCCGGCGAGCGCCTCGAGCAGGGCGCCGAAGCAGAAGGCGATCAGGATCGCCTGGATGCGCTGATCGGGCGAGACCGACCCGAAGGCGCGGCGCAGGACCAGGTCGTAGCCGGTGAGCTCGGTCAACCGGAAGATCCAGATCGCGGTGAGCACGATCCAGATGATCGGGAACAGTCCGAATGCGGCCCCCTCGCTCGCGGCGAGCAGCGCCTGGCCGGCCGGCATCCCGAACGCGAAGATCGCGACCCCGAGGGCGACCACGAGGGAGGCCAGACCGGCCTGCCAGGCCTTCCAGCGCAGCGCCCCGAGCAGGACGAAGAGGGTGAGCAACGGCAGCGCTGCCACGAGCGCGGAGAGGGCAAGGGAGCCCCCGACTGGATTCTCGGCTGGCTGGAACATCGGCACTCCTGGAGCGACTCGGCCGCGTCGAGATGACGCAACGCCCTGACTGTAATACCGGTATACTTGTCAGTCAAGGTGACTGTCTGACTGACTTGCAAATCGGCTATCATGCAGTCAGCGAAGCCCGCGCCCGGCGCGGGACCACAGGAAGGGTGGCGATCGGCGTGGCCAGAGGACTTCAGACGGTGTCGGTGGTCGATGCCCTCGTCGCATCGCTGCAGACCAAGGTGCTCGATGGTGAGCTGCCGCCGGGATCGGGACTGACCGAGAACGATGTCGCGGCCCAGTTCGACGTCTCGCGGCCCACCGCCAAGTCGGCGCTGACTCATCTGGTCGCGCAGGGGCTGCTGCGCCGTGAGGCGCACAAGACCGCCCGGGTGCCGGCCCTGTCCCGCACCGACGTCGAGGACCTCTTCCTGGTCCGCATCCCCCTCGAACTCGGCGTGATCCGGGTGCTGAGCGCTCGGGGGGCCCTGCCACAGGGTGCTGCCCGCGCGGTCGCCGACCTCGCCGGGATCCTGCCCGGGGCCAGCCACAGCGAGTTCGTCGAGGCCGACCTGGCCTTCCATCGGGCGCTGGTTGCCGCGGTGGACAGCCCACGCCTGACCCGTCTGTACGCCGCCCTGAGCGGCGAGATCCACCTGTCGATGGTCCAGTCCCGCGATGCGCTCGGCCGCGATCGGATCGCCGACGAGCACCGGGCGATCTACGAGGCGTTGCGCGCCGCTGATGCCGAACTGGCCGAGGGGCTCATGCGCACGCACCTCGAGGGGGCGTGCGCGGCGCTCGCCGCGAAGCTGGACCGACCTGCGGAGCACTCAGCGGCCTCCTGAGCGATCCGCGGGCTCCTGAGCGATCCGCGGCTGTGCGAGGGTGGACACCACCCGGGAGGAGCCCCACGGATGCAGTTCGACGCCACGCACCACCGCACCGGCAGTCGGCTGGTGCTCGCCCAGTTCGCCCTGATCGGCGTGTGCGTGGCGCCGCTGGGCCCCACGCTCTGGTCCGGGTTGTGGGCGCTGGGCCTGGTCGCACTCCTGCTGGCCGCGGCGGTGGGCGCCCTGGCGCTGCGGTCGATGGGCGCCGACACCCGGGTCCATCCGGTGCCGGATGCCGGGACCGCGCTGCACACCCACGGCCTCTACGCCTGGATCCGGCACCCGATGTACCTCGCGGTCCTGCTCGCCTGCCTCGGGGTGACCCTGGCCTCAGGCCGGGCGCTGGCCCTGGTTGGTCTGCTGAGCCTGATGGGTGTGCTGGCCGTCAAGTCCCGGTTCGAGGACCGGCTGCTCGCGGCCAAGTTCGGCGCCCAGTTCAGCGACTACGCCGCCCGGGTGCCCGCCCTGGTCCCCCGACCCTGGCGCACGCACCGGCGCTGAGCCGCGACCAGGCTCGTCGGGCAGGGGCGCCAGCCAGCCGGTCCGGATCAGCCGGTCGCGTCGATGATCCGCGGTCCGGTCGCCGCGCGCACGTCGGCGACGCCGACCCCCGGCGCGCACTCGCGCAGGACCAGGCCCTCGTCGGTGATGTCCAGCACGGCCAGGTCGGTGATGATCCGGTGCACCACCGCGATGCCGGTCAACGGCAGCGTGCACTGCTCGACGATCTTGTGTCCGCCGTCGCGGGCCACGTGCTCCATCATCACGATCACGTGCTTCGCGCCGTGGACGAGGTCCATCGCCCCACCCATCCCCTTGACCATCTTGCCGGGGATCATCCAGTTGGCCAGGTCGCCCTGCGGTGAGACCTGCATCGCCCCGAGGATCGCGGCATCCACGTGCCCGCCACGGATCATCCCGAAGCTCAGCGCCGAGTCGAAGAAGCTCGCCCCGGGCAGCGTCGTGACCGTCTCCTTGCCGGCGTTGATCAGGTCCGGGTCGACCTGCTCGTCGATCGGGTAGGGCCCGACCCCGAGGATCCCGTTCTCGCTCTGCAGGACGACCGACACCCCGGCGGGGAGGTAGTTGGGCACCAGTGTGGGCAGGCCGATGCCGAGGTTCACGTACTGGCCGTCGACGAGCTCGCGGGCCACGCGTGCGGCCAGCTCCTCGCGGGTCAGGGCCATCAGGACGCCCCCTCCTGGCGCACGGTGCGCCGTTCGATCCGCTTGGCCGTGATGTCGGCGGGCCCCAGGGCGAGCACCCGCTGCACGAAGATGCCCGGCAGGTGCACGGCTGCCGGGTCGATCGCCCCGGGGGCCACGACCTGCTCGGCCTCCACGACCGTGATCCGCCCGGCCATCGCGGCCAGCGGGTTGAAGTTGCGCGTGCTGGTGTCGAAGACGCAGTTGCCCATCGTGTCGGCGACGCTGGCGCGGACCAGGGCGAAGTCGGCGGTGATGCCGCGTTCGAGCACGTAGGTCAGTCCGTCGAACTCGCGGGTCTCCTTGGCCGGCGAGGCCAGCGCCACGCCACCGTGGCCGTCGTAGCGCCACGGCAGTCCGCCGTCGGCCACCTGCGTGCCCACCCCGGCGGGGGTGTAGAAGCCCGGGATGCCCGCCCCGCCGGCGCGCAGCCGCTCGGCCAGCGTGCCCTGCGGGGTCAGCTCCACCTCCAGCTCGCCGGAGAGGAACTGCCGCTCGAACTCCTTGTTCTCCCCGACGTAGGAGGAGGTCATCCGCCGGATCCGACGCTGCGCCAGCAGCAGTCCCAGGCCCCAGTCGTCCACGCCGCAGTTGTTGCTCACGACGTCCAGGTCGGTGGTGCCGGCCTCGAGCAGGGCGGCGATCAACGCGCTGGGGATGCCGCACAGGCCGAAGCCGCCCACCGCCAGCCGGGCGCCGTCGGGGATGTCAGCCACGGCAACCGCAGCGCTGGAGACGGTCTTGTCCACGAGATCCTCCTGCCGGACGGGCTTGCCAGGAAACGATATCCGCCCGCAACCCACGAGGTGCGCCGGATCGGTTCGCGGCCCGGTTCAGCCGGTGCAGATGTCCTGGCCGGCCGTGCTGCTCGGCTCGGTGCCGCCCGCTCCGGACCCTGTTCTGGCAACCTTGACCGTGATCTGCTCCACCCCGGAGTAGGACGTGCCCAGGACCAGGTCCAGGCGGGAGCCGCGGTCGGCATCCTCGAGGAGTTCGGAGCCGGGGACCGCGGCCTGCAGGGTGCGGGCCGCCTCGCGCTGGTCGGGGGAGTGCCGGATCCGCGTCACCGTCGGGATCCGGTCCCGGTTGTCGCGGGTGCCGATGCCGAAGCCCTGGGCGGCCAGGCCGTCGGCGGCCTGGGTGGCCTGGCCCTGGCGGCCGGTGGCGTTGTGGATGTCCACCGTGATGTCCCCGGGCACCACGGTGAGCTTCTGGCCGTCCACGCCCTTGGTCGGCGGCGGTGGCCACGGCTCCTCGGCGGCCAGCGCGGCCCAGAGCTGATCGGCCTTGGCCTGGTCGGGCACGATCGTTGCGCCGTCGCCGCTGGGCAGCCACGGCAGCGTGACGAACGTGACGTCATCGGGACGAAGCCCCGAGAGGCTGGCCGCCAGCGCAATGATCCCCTTGGGGTCGGCCAGCGCCGGGTCGGTGGCGATCGACTTGCTGGACTGCTCCAGGGTCCGCCACACCCGCCGCGGGTCGGTCAGCAGCCCCGAGCCGGTGACCTCCTGGATCAAGGACGACAGGAACAGCTGTTGGCGGTTGATCCGGCTGATGTCCGAGCCGTCGCCGATGTTGTGCCGCACGCGGACGAAGGCCAGTGCGTCCTCGCCGGTGACCCGGGTCCGCCCCGCCGGCAGGTCGATGCCGGACTTGCTGTCCTGCAGCGGCCGGGTCAGGCAGACCTCGACCCCGCCGAGGGCGTCGATGGTCTTCTTGAAACCGTTGAAGTCCAGGACGACGAAGTGGTCGACCGGCATGCCGGTCATCGCCTCGACCGCCTTCACGGTGCACCCTGGGCCACCCCGGTCGAAGGCGACGTTGAATCGGTCGCGCACCGGGGGCAGGGCATTGCCGTCGGTGTCCACGCAGGCGGGCAGTTCGGTGACTGTGTCGCGGGGGATGCTCACCAGCACCGCCGAGTCCCGGTCGGGATACACGTGCAGCAGCATCGTGGTGTCCGAGCGGGCGCCCTCGAAGTAGCCGTAGGACTTGTTGCCCTTGCCGGTCCGCTGGTCCGAGCCCATCAGCAGGAAGGTCACCGGGCCGCCGGAGAGGTCGCCGTAGCTGACGGGGCGCTCGCCGACCTGGTCGCTGATGTCGATGGTCGTCACGTTGTCCTGCAGCCGGCCGACGGCCACCGTGGCCGACCCGGCCGCGACGGTCAGGGCCAGTGCGCCGGCCGAGGCCAGGGCGGCCAGGGCGCGCAGGAACCGATGCCGCCCCGATCGCGTGTGATTCGACACGGCGATAAGGGTACGTGACTGGCCGGATAAGCATGCGTAAACCGGAGAATCAGTCACTCAAAGTTATTGTATCGTTACCCAGTGCAGTCGTCGAGCACGGCAGACTGCGGATGCCCGCGGTCACACGGGCAGGAGTCGAGCTCGGGGCAGGCCTCGGGCAGGAGGGTCCACGATGCGTACAACTGCTCACCGAGCCTGGATGTCGCTACGCCGATCGCGGGCGGTGCTGGTGGCCGGTGCCCTGCTGCCCGCGCTGGTCGTCGCCCCGGGCATCGGCCCGGCCGCGGCCACCGCACAGAGCCCCGCGGCCACCGCACAGAGTTCTGCCGCCGCGCTCAGCGCCGCCGAGGTGGTGGATCCCACGGTCACCGAGGTGCGGCTCGGTGGCATCGACGCCGCGGTGCTGGCCGCGGCCCCCGATCCCCAGGAACACACCGACGAGGCC
>JBAVKQ010000250.1:0-2623 GCA_049688395.1 Candidatus Nanopelagicales bacterium | reverse complement strand
GGCTGTGGCGGCGGCCCACTACGGCACGGTCGGCCTGCTCCAACGTGCCCGCAACGTTGCGGGCACCCGGGTCCTGCTCACGCCGGCCGCGCCCTCGCTGGTGATTGGCGCCGACGAGTTGCGCATCAGCCTGGCCCGGACCGTCACCGGCGCCAGCGGGTCGACGACAACCTCGATCGTCACCGGCCGCCGGTTCGCGATCGATATTCCGCGCTCGGTGCGGATGGAGGCAGGCGCATGAACCTGATCCCCTCCTGGGCGTTCTCCGGCCAGGCCGTGATGAGCGCCGACGACGCCCACCTCGCCCCGGGCCTGCACTACCGGGTGCTCACCAACCCGCTGCTCGGCCTGCCCGTGGTGCCGATGGCGATCGGGAGGATCAGCCTGGGCAAGATGGCCAAGGGCCACACCCGCGCGGACATCACGTGGGTCGACTCCCGAGGCGCCATCCTCGCCGCACCGTTCCACGTCGAGCCGGACAACCCGGTGACCGGCTACCTGCCCCGGGGGCAGACCTGCTGCTGGGCGGTCGTGCATGCCACGGCCGATCCGGTCCGGCCCCGGCCCCAGTTGCCGGGTCGGCCACCTATCCGACCCCCGTTCGATCCGCCGGGTGGCCCGTTCGTGAACTTCCCCGGGATCCCGGGCCTCCCGCGGCCCGAGCTGCCGCCCGGCTTGCCAATCCGTCCGCCACGCACCGCAGCCTTCCAGGTGGAGGGCGTGGTGGCCACGCCCTACGGCGACGCCCCCGTGGCCATCCGCAGTCGGGCCCCGTACCACGTGTACGCCTCGCACCTGGAGCGCATCGTCGTGCGCGGCAGTGGCACGGTCCAGTCCTTCGACTGGTTGCCGGCCGAGGCGGTCACGACCTTCGAACGGTTCCGCCTGGCTCCGCTGCCCGCGAAGTCCGGGGCACGCTACGCCGGCCCCGCCGACGGTCGCGACGAGGGGATCGCGCGGGTCAAGCGCGGCGCCCCGCAGCGCCTCGGGATGCACGAGTCGCCGCTGGCGGCCTCCCCCACGGCGTGCATCCCGGTGCCACCGGACGAGGAACTGGCCCGGATCGCGGCCCTGAGCGCGCAACCCGAGACCACCCTCGACCGGCTGATCAACGACACCTCCGCGCCCCAGCACCTGCTCATCGCGGACGAGCAGCTCGTCGACGCGAACGGCGCCAGCCTGGGCAGCTCGCAGTGGCCGATCATCATGGACCTGCTGCAGGGCGCGGTCGATCCTGGCATCGCCCGCTGGCTGGGTCTGCTCGACCTGGACCAGGAGCCCCCGCAGGGCGAACTGGTGGTCGTGGCCTACGTGGTCGATGCCCTGTTCGCCCCCGACTGGCGGGCGCTGGAGGGCCAACGCCTGGAGCAGACGCTGGCTGCCGGCACAGTGACCGACGACGGCGTCAAGGCGCTGCGCGCGATCGCCCAGCGGGCCCCGGAGCTGATGGACTACGCCGGCGAGGTCAAGCGGATGCGCGGCGGTCCGTTCCTCACGGCACGGGTCGTCCTGGCCGCGACCACGACGGTCCCGCTGGACTCGCCGGGCACCCCCATCCTGGGAACCCCGACGGCGGGCGACTGGCTGCCGGCCCGACCACCGACGGCCACCCGGGAACTCACCCTCGGCATCGAGAACCTCGTGCCTGCCGCTGGCCTCGGCTCCGCGATGGCCCAACCCACGGGCGCCGGGCTGGTGGAGCGAAACCCCAAGGACACGGTCGGCCGACGGAGGCTGCTCACCGCCCAGCCCAGCGCTGCTGCGGTGACCGCCACCAGCGGTGAGCTGTCCGACCGGCTGGTCGACGAGCGAACCGGCACCTGGCAGGTGGCCCAGCTCGACTGGTTCGGCCGCTGGTCGTCGTGGGCGGCCCGCACGTTCGCCTCCGCCGCCCGGCCCCGACCCCCGCGACCGGTGTTCACGGTCACGACGCGACCGCCCACGGTGCCGACCACGGTGCCGACGGGACCGCTGGCCGGTGTCGTCCGGGTGGAGGTGTCCGTGCCCCCGCTGGCCGGGCTGCCCGCCGGTGGCCGGCTGCTGGCGCACCTGGAGCTGACCGTGCGCACTGGCGGCGGATCACCTGTGACCACTGTGCACCCCCTGCCCAACCCCAGCGCACCACCTGAGGTGCTGATCATCGAGGTGCCGGGACCTGCGCTGCTGGCCACCCAGGCGGGCAAGGTGACCCTCACCGCGCTCTGGACCGACAGCGCCGGGGTCGATTCCGACCCGTCGGAGCCGAAGATCGCGACCCTGCACGACCCGCGGCCACCGGCACCGGTCGTGATCGCACCGACGCTGACCTACACGGCCCGCCCGGACGCCACCGGCCGCGCCCGGGCGACCCTGACCTGGACGCCGAGCACCGGCCAGGCCGCCTATCGGGTGTTCGTGGCCGACGAGACGACGCTGCGCGCCAAGGTGACCGACACCGCCGCGGGGCGGCTGGCCCCGGGCGATGCCGGGCAGGCCCCAACGAGCGCCCAGGCCCAGTCGCTGCTCAGCGCGCTGAACGCGGCCCCGGACGCACCCAGCCGGGGTGCGGCGTGGGATGCCCACCGGCAGTTCCTGCCGCGGCGCTGGTGGCTGCAACTCACCGCGGACCCGATGCCGCGACCCA
>JBAVKQ010000249.1:0-1761 GCA_049688395.1 Candidatus Nanopelagicales bacterium | reverse complement strand
GAAGAGGCTCGGGCCACCGCTGATGCGGCGGCCGCCACGCAGGAGCAGATGGTCGCCCAGTTGCGCCAAGCCCATGAGGACTTGAGGTCCGCCCAGGAGCAGGCCGCGCAGGCAAGCGCCGACCGCGACACGGCAGCGCGGGACCTGACCGCCGAGCAGCAGCGCAGTTCCGAGCTGTCGGGTCAGGTGGAACGTCTCGAGGCGGCTGGCGCCGAGTTGACCCAGCATGCCGAGCACCTGACAGGTCAGCTGGCTGCTGCCACTGCCCGGGCGGAGGCCGCGGAATCGGGAACCGCGCTGGAACGTGAGGCCCGGCGCACCGCCGAGTCCCGCGCGGACCGGTCCGAAGCCCGCGCCGAGCAACTCGACGCACGCCTGAAAGAGGCGACCGACCTGGCCGCGGACCTGCGGGCGGACCGTGACCGGCTGCGCGCGGAGCGTGACACTGCCGCGGCAGATGCCCGCGCGGCCCGGGTCCGTGCGGACCAGCTCACAGACCGGCTCACCGACGCCGGGCACACCACCCCCGCCCCGACCCCGGCGAAGCGGGCCCGGGGTCGCACGCCGAAACCCGACGCGGATTTCTGAGCCGACCGCGCCGCAAGCTGCCTCGTCGGCCAGCCCGTGGCGCGGGGCCTCGAGACGGTGCTGAGCCGTGCCGGGCGGCGGACTGGGCGCGTTGGCCCGACATCACCCCCACCGAAAGTCATGAGCCGGGGCAGTTAGACGCAGGGGCGGCGCGGCGCAGGTGGGCGGTGTCCAGGTGGGACGCCAGAGGCGGGCATGTCGCGCACGCGGGCTTGGGCGGAAGGTGCAGGTTGTGCCTGTGCCCGAGGACCGACTTTGGGAACCGGCCGGACGGGCACCTGTGGATAACTCATCGCGCGTGGCGCACGGACCAGCAAGTCACACGTGGGTCGTGTGCAGCGCGGACAGGTTCGATGGTGATGCAACCTCGGGACAGGTGGGGTCCCTGCATCGAGTTCAGGCGACCATCCATGGGGTCCCGGGCGCCTGGCGGAAGCCGACGGCCTGGTAGTGGTTGACTAGGGCTGGCCTCGCCGGCAGGACTGCCACCATCTGCTGGTCTGGTAGCGCCGTGCGGAGGTCGGCGAACACGTCGGCGAAGAGTCGCGCGCCGCGTCCGGCCCCCGGGGGCCAGGCCGCGAGGCCACCGATCTCGCAGGTTGCGCGGGCGGGCCAGCCCTGTCCCTGGAGGGGTCGGACTCGGCGGAACCGGTAGGCCAGCAGGAACCGGGGGGCAGCCAACGCCGCGCAGGCCAGAATCACCCACCCCAGGCCCAGGATTAGCAAGACGAAGAGCAGCACGCCCAGCAGGGCCGAGAACCCCACTGCGCGGCGGCGGGAGGTGAATAGGTGCGGACCGGTCGTCACTGTGGCCCTCGGGCGGCCGTGGGCCGGGGCGAGGTACACCGCCGCGTCTCTTGGCGACCAGATCTGCAGCATGTAGGTGAGGGCGTTGATGGGCCAGGACCAGGCCGCCCAGAGCAGCGCTGCGGTGCGGGGGAGGTGGCCTGGTCCGAGGGCCGTGTAGGCGCGTGCGGTGATCCACGCGGCGGCCTTCACGTCACTGATCTTGGCGGGGCGGTAGTCGCCGGTGATCGTCCTGTCGGGCATGAGGGTGAGCCTGACATCCCGGTGTGACAGCCGGGTGAGAGCGTGTTGCACGCTGGCGCTCGAGACGGGCGTGATCATTGCCCGGTGTCAGCCGCACGGCCACAGTTCGGTGGCCAGGCGCAT
>JBAVKQ010000248.1:0-1817 GCA_049688395.1 Candidatus Nanopelagicales bacterium | reverse complement strand
TGGCCGTGCTCGGGCTCCTGCTGCTCCTGGACGTCGCGGTGCTGCGAGCCGGGTTGAGACCGTTGCACGAGCTGCGGGCGGCGATGGAGCAGACCCAGACCCTGAGAGCCCGGGATCGGGTCCCGGTGCGCCGCGACGACGAGGTCGGCCAGCTCGCCGCGGCCTACAACACGCTGCTCGACCGCCTGGATGCGGAACGGGGCCGGGCCGCTGGCCTGGCCCTGCAAGCCCAGGAGCACGAACGGCACCGTGTCTCCCGCGAGCTGCACGACGAGGTCGGGCAGGCGCTGACCGCGGTCCTGCTCAGGCTTCGCCGCCTGGCCGACCTGGTCCCCGACGACCTCGCCGAGGAGGTGGAGGCGACGCAGGCGGTGACACGTGAGGCGCTGGACGACGTGCGGGGCATCGCGGCGCGGCTGCGACCGGGCGTCCTCGACGACCTGGGTCTGGTCGCCGCACTCACGTCGTTGTGCACCACCACGGAACAGGGCTCGGGGATCCGCGTGCACCGCCGGATCGGCGATGTCGGACCGACCAGCCACGAGTCCGATCTGGCCGCCTACCGGATCGCTCAGGAGGCCCTGACCAACGTGGTGCGCCATTCGGGCGCGCGGGGGGCACGCGTGACCCTGGCCCCCACGCCCGATGGGTTCCTCCTCGACGTCAGCGACGATGGGTGCGGATTCGACGGGACGGAGGGCGCGGGAGTCACTGGGATGCGGGAGCGTGCCGCCCTGGTCGGGGGCACCCTTGAGATCACCGGCACCCCTGCGGGTACCCAGGTCCGCTTGCTCGTACCCACCGATGCACCCGACCGGGGGTCACGATGATCGCGAAGCCCGGCGCTGCCCGGATCCTGCTGGCCGATGACCACGCCCTGGTGCGACAGGGGGTGCGGCTCATCCTCGATGCGCAGCCCGACCTGACCGTTGTGGCGGAGGTCGATGACGGGGCCGCAGCCGTGGACGCTGTCGCCGCGGGCGGCATCGACCTGGCAATCCTCGACGTGTCGATGCCCCGGATGACGGGCTTGCAGGCCGCGAAGGAGATCCAGCGCCGCAGGCTGGACGTGGCCGTACTCATGCTGTCGATGCACGACAACGAGCAGTACCTGTTCCAGGCCCTCAAGGTCGGAGCCGCCGGATACGTGCACAAGTCCGTGGCCGACCGAGACCTGATCGCAGCGTGCCGTGCCGCGCTGCGTGGCGAACCCTTCCTCTACCCGGGGGCGCTGAGCACCCTGATCCGGGAGTTCCTCGCCCGCGGCGCTGAGGGCGAGGAACGCGACCTGCTGTCCCCGAGGGAGGAGGAGGTGCTCAAGCTCATCGCGGAGGGACGCTCCGGCAGGGACATCGCCGAGCTGTTGTTCATCAGCCCGAAGACCGTCGAACGTCACCGGGCGAACGTTCTGGCCAAGCTGGGCCTGAAGGACCGCCTCGAGCTGGCCCGGTACGCGATCCGGGTGGGCCTCATCGAGCCCTGACCGGCAGCCGCCCGCGCCCATGGGTGACCCACGGCGCGCCTTTGGGTGTCAGGCCGGATAGTGGACCCGGCGGGCAGGGCCCGCATTGGCATCATGAGGAGCAGCACCACGCGCCTCGGGCAGGAGGCGCCGTTGAGCTGTCGGCGCAGGTCTGTGGGCCCCGAGGAGCGCACGTCGGACACGCGCCGTGCCTGGTTCGGGGTCAGAGGGCACGCCCGGGGGTCCACATGATCAGGGCCCTGCCGATGGTCGTGGGCTACTGCCCGGGGTCGCCCGCACAGGAGGCCCTCAGCGGGGCGGTCCGCGAAGCAAGCCACCTCGGACTGCCCCTGGT
>JBAVKQ010000247.1:0-11005 GCA_049688395.1 Candidatus Nanopelagicales bacterium | reverse complement strand
CTGGGTGGGCTGGGCCAGGTCGGCCAGACGGCTCTCGCCGACCGGTTCCTGGGGCAGCAGGGGGATCAGGGCGATCCGGTCGGCGTGGCGGGCGGCGGCCTGGATCTGGTCGACCTCGGCCAGGGCGCGTTGCCGCAGGAACGGGGAGCGTGGTCGGGCGCCGGCCACCGAGTTGTTGATGACCCAGGCCCAGGGGTGGATGCCGGCGCGTTCCAGGTCGTCGGCCAGTTCCGCGGCTTCGAGGACGGGGGTGGGTTCGGCCAGGGTGATCAGCAGGACCTTGGTGCGCTCGGGGTCCTGCAGGTGCATCAGGGGGGTGGTGTAGCGCATCGAGTCGCCCATCTGGCGGGCGATCTCGCGGTGGTAGGAGCCGGCGGCGTCGAGCAGCAGCAGGGTGTGCCCGGTGGGGGCGGTGTCGATCACGACGTAGCCGCGGCGGGATTCGGCGACCGCCCGGGCGAACTTCTGGAACACCGCGACCTCCTCGGTGCACGGGGAGCGCAGGTCCTCGGCCAGGGCGGCCCGCCCGGCGTCGTCGAGGTCCTTGCCCTTGGCGGCCATCACCCGGTCGCGGTACTCCGCGGTGGCCTGCACCGGGTCGATCCGCGACACGGTCAGCCCGGTCACCGCACCCTGCAGCGTTTCGGACAGGTGGGCAGCCGGGTCGGTCGTCGTGAGCTGGACCGGGTGCCCGCGGTGGGCCAGGGCCACCGCGATCGCGGCGGCGATGGTCGTCTTGCCCACCCCGCCCTTGCCCATGCACATCACCAAGGCATGGTCGGAGGTCGTCAACTCGTCGATCAGGTCCTCGAGGGTGCCGGCGAGGTCACTGGTGTCGGGCAGGTCGGGCACGACCCCCGCACCCGTGCCCGTTCCGGGGGCGAACAGGGTCCGCAGCGCCGGGACCCCGACCATGTTGACCGCCTTGAGTTCGAGGATGTCCCGGGGCAGGGCGGCCAACCCAGCGGGCAGGCGGGCCAGCGCCGTGATCTCCCGGGCGCGGATCGCCCGGGCCAGGTCCTCCTCGCCGGCTTCCTCGGGCAGCACCCCGTTGATGACCACGTGCGCGCTGGCGATCCCGATCGCGGCGAGCTCGCTGCGGGTCCGCTCGATCTCCCGCAGCGCGGACGCCTGCGGGCGGGCCACCAGCACCATGCGGGTGCGGCCCGGGTCACCGAGCGCGGACACGGCCGCCGCGTACACGGCCCGCTGCTTCTCCAGCCCGGACAGCGGGCCCAGGCAGGACGCGGTCCCCCCGGCGGACAGGAAGTCAGTCCACGAGCCGGGCAGCTGCAGCAGCCGGATGGTGTGCCCGGTCGGCGCGGTGTCGAAGATGATGTGGTCGAACCGTGCGTAGGTGCTGGTGTCGGCCAGCAGCCCGGTGAACTCGTCGAACGCGGCGACCTCGGTGGTGCAGGACCCGGACAGCTGCTCGGTCATCGAGGCCACCTCGTCATCGGGAACAGCCCCGCGCAGCGGTCCAATGATCCGCTCCCGGTAGGCCTGGGCCGCGGCCTGCGGGTCGATCTCCAGGGCCGTCAAGCCCGGCACCTCGCCGATCGGGGTCAACGCATTGCCGACCGGGACCCTGAACACCTGCCCGACGTTGGACGCCGGGTCGGTGCTGACCAACAGCACCTTGCGCCCCGCCTCAGCCAGGTGCACCGCGGTCGCGCACGCGATCGAGGTCTTGCCCACCCCACCCTTGCCGGTGAAGAACAGGAACCGGGGCGGGGCCCCCAGGAACCGGGCGGTCGCGGTCATGGGGTCATCGCCGCCAGGCCAGCCGCCGGCGCAGCCACAGGGACACGTACACCAGCCCGACCAGGGCGGGGACCTCGATCAGCGGCCCGATGACTCCGGCGAGGGCTTGGCCGGAGGTCACCCCCCAGACGCCGATGGACACGGCGATCGCGAGTTCGAAGTTGTTGCCGGCGGCGGTGAACGCCAACGTGGCGGTCTTCGGGTAGTCCAGCCGGGCGCGTCGGCCTACGAGGAACGACACCGACCACATGATCGCGAAGTAGCACAGAAGCGGGATCGCGATCAGCACCACGCTCAGCGGGTCAGACGTGATGGCCTCGCCCTGCAGGGCGAACATCACCACGATGGTGAACAGCAGCCCGTACAGCGCCCAGGGCCCGATCCGGGGCAGGAACCGGTTGTCGTACCAGTCCGCGCCCTTGCGGGGGCGCAGGGTTCGGCGGGTCAGGTATCCGGCGGCCAGGGGGATGCCCAGGAAGATCAGGACCGACTTGGTGATCTGCGCGGTGGAGAAGGTGACGTCCTCGGTGGGTAGGCCCAACCAGCCGGGCAGGATCTCGAGGTAGAACGTGCCGAGCAGGGCGTAGGCCAGGACCTGGAACACGGAGTTGATGGCCACGAGCAGGGCGGCGGCCTCCCGATCGCCGCAGGCCAGGTCGTTCCAGATAAGGACCATCGCGATGCACCGGGCCAGGCCGATCACGATCAGGCCGGTGCGGAACTCCGGGTAGTCGTAGAGGAACACCCACGCGAGGGTGAACATCAGGGCTGGGCCGATCACCCAGTTGAGAAGCAGCGACGACCAGAGCATGGGCTTGTCGCTGGTGACGTGGCTCATGTCCTCGTAGTGCACCTTGGCCAGCACCGGGTACATCATCATCAGCAGCCCGAGCGCGATCGGCAGCGACGTCTGGCCGACCTTTACCGCGTCGAGGACGTCCTGGATCCCGGGCAGCCCCCGACCGAGCAGCAGCCCGCCGACCATCGCGAGCAGGATCCATACCGGCAGGAACCGGTCCAGGGTGGAGAGCCGGCCCAGGACCGCGGCGTCGTCGCCGGGAGCGGTGACTGCGGGGGAGGGGTGCTCGGAGGGCGTCACCGGAATGCTCCTATCTGGCTCGGTCGGAGATGGGTCAGCTGGCGGGGGTCAGCAGCTTGCTGATCTCGGTGGCGTCGGGGACGCGACCGGAGACCAGGACCTGCTCGTCGACGACCAGCCCGGGGGTGCGCATGACCCCGTAGGAGGCGATGTCGGCGAAGTCGGTGACCTTCTCGATGGTGGCGTCCAGGCCGAGGGTCGCCAGGGCGTCCTTGGTGTTGGCCTCGAGTCGGTGGCAGTTGGCGCAGCCGGAGCCGAGGATCTTGATGATCATGGGTCATTCCCTTCGATGGTGTCCTGTGCTTGGTCGTGGTTTGCGGCGGCGGCGGTGAGGAGCTCGCGCAACGCGGTCGGGGTGGGGACCCGTCCGGCGAGGACGACCTGCTCGTCGATCACCAGCGCGGGGGTGGTCATGACTCCGTAGGCGGTGATGGTGGGGTAGTCCTCGACCTTCTCCACGCGGGCATCCAGGGCGAGGGCGATGACGGCCTCCCGGGTGACCCGGTCGAGGGTCACGCAGTTGCGGCACCCGGTCCCGAGGATCTTGATGGTCATGGTCATGTCAGCACACCTGAGCCGAGGAGGGCGTTGAACAGGTACCCGACGAAGATGATCCCGGCGGCGACGACGGCGACGAACAGGCCGAGCAGCTTGGGTTGGAGGACCCGGCGGAGAAGGATCATCTCGGGCAGCGACAGGGCGACGACGGCCATCATGAACGCCAGGACGGTGCCCATCGGCATGCCCTTGGAGTACAGCACCTCGACCAGCGGCATGATCCCGGCGGCGTTCGAGTACAGGGGGATCCCGATCGCGACCGCGACCAGCACCCCGAACGGGTTGTTCGCGTTGGCGTAGGTGGTGAAGAAGTCGGTGGGGACCCAGCCGTGGATGATCGCGCCCAGCCCGATGCCGACCAGCAGGTAGGGCCAGATCTTGCGCAGGATGGTGGCCACCTCCTCGGCGCCCATCACGATGCGTTGGTCGAAGGTCAGTCCTGCGGATGGGTCGATCGCCTGGCCGCGGAGCGTGGTCTCGAACACGAACGGCTCGACCCAGCGCTCGACATGCAGTCGGCCCAGGATCCAGCCCGCGACGATCGCGATGCTCACCCCGGCGACCACGTAGATGGCGGCGATCTGCCAGCCGAACAGGCTCCACAGCAAGCCGATCGCGATCTCGTTGGCCAGCGGGGAGGCGATCAGGAAGCTCAGCGTCACCCCGATCGGGACACCCGCGGCGACGAACCCGATGAACGCCGGGACGGCGGAGCAGGAGCAGAACGGGGTGATCACGCCCAGGCTTGCGGCCATCACGTTGCCGACCCCCTCGCGCTTGCCGCCGAGCAGGGCGCGGGTGCGCTCGACGCTCATGAACGAACGCAACACGGTGACGATGAAGATGATCCCGCACAGCAGCAGGGTGATCTTGACCGTGTCGTAGAGGAAGAAGTGCAGCGTCTCGGTCAGGCGGGCTTCCGGGTCCATTCCGACGAGGTCGTAGAGCAGCCAGTCCCAGATGCGGGCGTTGACCCAGAACGCCAACCACCACACGAACGCTGCGCCCACCAGCGCGCCGAGCTGGCCACGCCGGTCGGTGGGAACCCGTTCGAGGACGTTCATGTCAGCCCCTCGACCGACCCTGGGGCATGGCGGCGGTTGGCAGGGCCGCGGTGATCCGGGCGTGTGCATCGTCGGCGATCGTGTAGTCGACCCACCGCCCGCGCTTGGCCGAGGTCACCAGCCCGGCTTGGCGCAGCACCTTCAAGTGGTAGCTCAGCACGTTCGGCGCCACCCCGCCGACGGGCTGCAGGTCGCACACGCACCGCGTGCCCGCAGCCGCCAGTTCGGACAGCAACCGCCAACGGACCGGGTCGGCCGCAACCGCCAGCAGCGCCACCGCCGCCTCGCTCTCCGCCGGGGACCTATCCAACACAATCGCATCGATCATGGTTGAAGTGTAGTGCGGGATCTGTGGGGTCCGGAGGGCCAAAGGTCCCGAGTCCCGTCGGCTCGCGTTGGGGGGCGTCCGCGGACATAGGGTCCGCTCACGGGGACGTCCTGTGGCGTGATTGCCTGGGGAGGTGGGATGGACGTCGCGTTGCTGTACTTCGACGACTGCCCGAACTGGCGCCGGACCGCCGCCATGCTCGACGACCTCGCCGCGGAGTTGGCATTCACCTGGTCCGCCGTAGTCGTGGACACGCCGGAGGCTGCCCAAGCGGCACGTTTCCATGGATCGCCCAGCATCCACATCGACGGCGTCGACCCATTCGCCGACCCGACCACGCCCGTGAGCCTGAGCTGCAGGATCTACCGCACCCCGACTGGAATTGCCGGTTCCCCAGATCGGTCCCAGCTGAAGGATGCGCTCATCAAGGGTGGGACCCGGAGTCGCTGAGTCGCTGAGTCGCGGCTCGGGGCCTTGCCCGGTGCGTGGGAGACGAGGCGGGACCCCGATTGGCCTTCCGGGCCGGGCATGGTCCACGATTGCTCAATGCGCATTGTGATTGTTGGGTCGGTGGCGGCCGGGACGTCGGTGGGTGCCAAGGCCCGGCGGAACACCGAGGCCGCGGAGATCGTGATCTACGAGCGGGACGCCGACATCTCCTACTCCGGGTGTGGCCTGCCGTACTACGTCGGTGGCGAGGTCGAGTCGATGGATGCCCTGACCCCGAGGGATCCGGCGTGGTTCGCCACGCGGTACAACATCGACATCCGCACCCGCCACGAGGTCACCGGCGTAGACCCCGAGGCCCGGACGGTGTCGGTGACCAACCTGGCGACGGGGGAGTCGTTCACCGATGCCTACGACGTGCTGGTGCTGGCCACCGGCGTCACGCCGATCGTCCCGGACCTACTGGGTGTGGCCGCGTCGGGGGTGTTCACGGTGCGCAACCCGTCGGATGCCCGGGAGATCCGCGCCCACATCGAGGCGACGGGCACCACCTCGGCGGTGATCGTCGGGGCGGGGTTCATCGGCCTGGAGATGGCCGAGCAGCTCGTCAGCCGCGGGATCGCCACCACTGTCGTGGAGCGATTGCCGCAGGTGATGCCCCCGCTGGATGGCGACATGGCCCACCGGGTAGCGGAGTCGTTGCGCGGTAACGGGGTGAACCTGCGCCTGGGCGCCTCGGTCACTGCTGTGGAGGGTGACCCGGTCACCGCGGTGGTGCTGGACTCCGGGGAGCGGGTCGAGGCCGGCCTGGTCATCCTGGCGGTGGGGGTGCGCCCGGCCACTGAGCTCGCGGTCCAGGCCGGTGTCGCTCTTGGGGCGTCCGGTGCGATCGCCGTGGACGCGCGGATGGCCACCAACGTGCCGGGGATCTGGGCGGTGGGGGATGTGGCCGAGTCGTTCTCGGTGATCACCGGGGCGCCGATGTGGCGGCCGCTGGGGTCGACGGCGAACAAGATGGGCCGGATCGCCGGGGACGCGATCACCGGCGGTGAGCTGACCCATCGCGGGATCCTGGGCACCGGGATCTTCCGGGTGTTCGACCTGACCGTGGCCCAGACCGGGCTGACCGAGCGGGAGGCCACCGACCAGGGGTTCGACGTGGTCGTGCTGCACAACATCAAGCCCGACCGACCCGAGTACCTCGGGGGTCGGGAGATGGTGATCAAGGCGATCGCCGACCGGGCCACCGGCCGGGTCCTCGGGGCGCAGATCGTCGGCCCGCAGGGCGTGGACAAGCGGATCGACGTGCTGGCCACCGCGATCACGTTCGGCGCCAAGGCCGGCGACCTGTTCCACCTCGACCTGGCCTACGCCCCGCCGTTCGCCACCACCAAGGACCCCGTGCTCTACACCGGGATGGCCCTGGACAACGCCCTGCGCGGCTCCGCGCCGCTGATCACCCCCGCCGACCTGATCGCCCGGCGCGCCGCCGGGGAGGTCATCCAGGTGGTCGACGTGCGCTCGGCGAAGGACTTCGCGAAGTCCCACGTCGATGGGGCGATCCACATCCCCTTGGGTGCCCTGCGGGAGCGGGCCGGGGAGCTCGACCCGACCCTGCCCACCGTCACGTACTGCAACAAGGGGGTGTCGGGTAACGCGGGGCAGAACATCCTGCGCTGCCTCGGGTTCGCCTGGGTGGCCAACCTGTCCGGGGGCGACAAGAACTACCAGTCCTACGTCGCATCCCAGGCACCCCGCACGTGAGCCTCACCCCCACCGCCCGGCGGGTCCTGGCCGAGTACCTGGGCACGATGATCCTGGTTGCCGCCGTGGTCGGCTCGGGGATCATGGCCACCACTCTGACCGACGACGTCGGCGTGCAGCTGTTGATGAACATGCTGGCCACCGTGCTCGTGCTCGGCATGCTGATCTGGACCCTGGGGCCGATCTCCGGCGCACATTTCAACCCGGCGGTCACCGGTGTGGCGCTGGCCCGCCGGGAGATCCCCGGATGGGAGGGCGCGGCGTACATCCCCGCCCAGATCACCGGGGCGATCACCGGGGCGATCCTGGCCAACCTGATGTTCGACCTGCCGGCCGTCACGATGTCCACCACCGAACGCACAGGGGGCAACCTCCTGCTCGGCGAGGTGGTGGCCACCGCCGGGTTGTTGTGGATCATCGGGGCGCTGACCCGCACCGGCAACGGGCGCCTCGGCCCGGGACTCGTGCCGGCGTGGATCGGGGCGGCGTACTTCTTCACCTCCTCGACCTCGTTCGCCAACCCCGCCGTCACGATCGGCCGGGCGTTCACCGACACGTTCGCCGGGATCGCCCCGGCCTCCGTGCTGGCGTTCATCGCCGCCCAACTGGTCGGCGCGGCGATCGGCGCCGCGCAGACCGAGCTGTTCCACCCCCGGCCCGCTGGCGTCACCCCCGAGCCATTGGACCTTCCCGGCCCCGTCCATGACCGCACCTGACGGTCCGTCACACTCGAACCCGTACCCCCCACCGATCCAGCTCTGGAGGAACCGTGTCCGACAAGCCCAGCGTGCTGTTCGTCTGCATCCACAACGCCGGCCGCTCCCAGATGGCCGCCGCCTACCTGACCCACCTGGCCGGAGACCGGGTCGAGGTCCGCTCCGCCGGCTCCGCACCGGGCAACGCCGTCAACCCGGCCGCGGTGGCGGCGATGCTCGAGGAGGGCATCGACATGTCGGCTGAGATCCCCAAGATCCTCACCGACGAGGCGGTGCGCGCCTCCGACGTGGTGATCACGATGGGGTGTGGGGACACCTGTCCGATCTACCCCGGCAAGCGCTACGAGGACTGGGCGCTGGATGACCCGGCCGGCCAAGGCGTCGAGGCGGTCCGCCCGATCCGCGACGAGATTCGCCGCCGCATCGAAACGCTGATCAGCGAGATCGCCCCCGCCTGACCCAGGAGGCCACCGGAATCGCGAACGCCCGGTCACCCCTCGTGGGGCGGCCGGGCGTCCGACGGTCGGGTTGGCGTTTCAGCAGCAGCCCGTGTCGCAGCATCCCTGCTTGTCCTCGGGGGTGGGGCAGCAGTCGGTGGTGTCACAGCAGTCGGACATCGGATCCCCTTCTCAGTCACATCGACAGGCGTCGATGAATCACTATCGTGGACCACACATCGACAGATGTCAATATATCTGTCAGTCTTGCGCCATGGCCCAGACCGCACCCGTCCTGCTGCCCCTCGCTGACGACGCTGGGGCGTGTTGCGCGCCCCTGGCTGCCCCGCCGCTGGACGCGGAGGCTGCGGTGGCGCTGGCCAACCAGCTCAAGGCGCTGGCCGATCCGGCCCGGCTGCAGCTGCTCTCGATCGTCCTGGCCAACGAGTCGGCCTGCATCTGCGACCTGACCGAGCCGGTCGGGCTCAGCCAGCCCACCGTCAGCCATCACATGAAGGTCCTGGTCGACGCGGGCCTGCTGCACCGGGAGAAGCGCGGGAAGTGGGTCCACTTCAGCGTCAACGCGCAAGCCCTGCGCGACCTGAGCAACCAGCTGGCCAACCCCCGCGGGGCCCTGGTCCAAGCCTGAGCGCCCCCCGCTCCACCACTCAGCGCAACACGTTCGCCGACTGGTCCGCTGCGGCCTGGACCCACCCGTCGATGCGGCTCGTGAGGTCGGCGAGGGTCTGCTCGAACGCGGCGGATGTCCCCACGGGAACCGGGTCCGGGACCGACCAGTGGGTGTGGCCGTCCTTCACCTCGCGGTCGGCGGAGTCGCACACCGTGATGATCACGTCGTCGCCGGTCAGGACCTCGGCCATGGAGGCGGGCCGGTCGGCCAGCAGCCGTAGCCCGTGCTTGCGGGCGACCCGCACGGTTCCTGGGTGGATCCGGGCCGCCGGTCGTGTCCCCGCGGAGGCGACCGGGCGACCCGTGCGGTCGGCCCATGCTGCGGCGGCCAGTTGCGAGCGTGCGGAGTTGCCCGAGCAGACGAACACCACCCGCCCCGCTGGCAGCGCGGGAGTCGGGAACTGGCCCAACGCCGCCAGGGCCTCGGGCACAAGGCGGACGTAGGTCCGCCGGCCGTCGGACTCCGAGGGCAGTCGGCGGACCAGCCCGGCTGCCTCCAGCACCTTCAGGTGATGGGCCAGCAGGTTCGAGGACATCCCCAACGTGGCCGCGAGGTCCCGTGGGCTGATGTCGCCCACCTCCAGGGAATCGACCACCTGCAGCCGGCCGACATCCGACAGCGCGGCGTGTCCCGCAGCACGCCACTGCAGCGCTCGCATCTCCGGGGACTCAGTCACCATTGAGCAAGAGTGACCGCAGCGGGCGTCGCAGTCAAGCAGGGCGACCCCACCCAGGGCGTGCTGGCGCCGGGGAGCGGTCGCGCTCCCGCCGTGGGTGCCAGGTGAACAGTTGGCGACAGGCATCGGAACTTCTCGACGGTCGCGTGGCGGGGCCTTGACTCGATGCCACCACGAAATGGAGGATCGCTCAACGCATGTTGATCGAAATAGTGCATCGTGCTTCCAGGCCGCGCGCCTGCGGTCGATCAACTGACCTATTTGGATTGACCGATTCGCCACCGTGAGAGGAACCATCGTGACCAGTGGGTATGAGCGCACGGACCTGTCGTTGGACCAGGTCCAGGCCCTGCGCACCGCCGCCGTCCGTCTGCAGCGGGAGTTCGATGGGGTGTTCGGCGCCGAGACGATCGACCGGTTCCTGCACACCTCCTACGACGCGTTCGCCGACCGGGCCACGATCACCGTCTATCTGCCGCTGCTGGCCGAGCGGTTCGCCAAGCAGCGCTTGAAGGCGCTGGCCCGGGTCGAGGGCAAGGCCGGCACGGGCATCCCGACGGTGCTGTTCCTGTGCGTGCACAACGCCGGCCGCTCGCAGATGGCCCTCGGGTTCTTCCAGCACCTCGCCGGCGACCAGGCCGCCGCCTGGTCCGGTGGGTCCGAGCCGGGCTCCGAGATCAACCCCGCAGCGATCGCGGCGATGGCCGAGGTCGGCATCGACATCACCACCGAGTTCCCCAAGCCGTGGACCGAGGAGATCCTGCGCGCTGCTGACGTCGTGATCACCATGGGCTGCGGGGATGCTTGCCCGATCTACCCCGGCAAGCGCTACCTCGATTGGGAACTCGCCGACCCTGCCGGGCAGTCCGTCGCCGACGTCCGGCCCATCCGCGATGACATCGAGACCCGGGTCCGGGCCCTGCTCACCGAGCTCAGGGTCTCACTGGACAACTCGGCGTCCAGAGGCTGAATCCGATAAACGCCCAACCCATCCAAGCCGTCCGCACACGCGGACTTCGCCCTCGACCCTGCAATACAGGCGACGGCTGCTCCCCGGATCGGGTCCCTCAGCACTTGCACCGCCAGCACCACAGCGGTGGACTGACGGTATGGCCACAATCACCCAGGTCAAGGACCGCACCACCTGCAGCTGCACCGGCATGACACTGGCTGCCGTGGAAGTCTTGGCCACCGACGAGGAGCGAATCCACGAGTACCGAATCCGCGAATGGGCCTACAAGGGAGTCTGGCAGCTCCAGGAACTCAAGGACGGAGCTGCCGGGATGACCGACACCGATTACATCGACCTCGGCGAGTTCCCGACCCAGGAAGCGGCACTGGCTCACATCGAGTCGCCGACCAAGGTGCGGAGCACTCGCTGACCTCAGGGCGCAGCCCAGGTGCCGGCACCCCGGTGGGGCCTGCCCGGGCCCGGGCGCGGTAAGGAGTTCGGGGTGGGGG
>JBAVKQ010000246.1:0-17102 GCA_049688395.1 Candidatus Nanopelagicales bacterium | reverse complement strand
GGCCGGTCTGGGGTGGGGCTGGGTCGGGTCGTCGTAGACCTGCTGGAGTTCGAGGGTCGCGAGTTCGGTGGTGAGTCCGCGTAGGGCGCGTGAGTTGAATAATGTTGCGTTTCTGCGTTTCGGTGTTTTCGCGGTAGCCGCAGTGGCGAACCACGCCTGGAACTCACCCACTGACCGTGGATAGTCCCGACCCGTCAACGGATGACTCACTCTCGAAATCGACTCCTGTTACATGGATAGCCTGAATGATGCATACAAGGGGCATGGCCCCCTTCCGGACGGGAACAAGTGCCGGCTCACCACAAACTATCGTCATCCAGTCGACGTGCGCGTGGGGAGCCCCCGTGACCGATAGTGATCATCTGGGCAGCAGGTCTGCCCCTCCAGCCAGATGTTGCTGATCGGCATGGGAACCTTCGACGGCCATCTATTCGGCGATCGAGCCTCGCGCGGCCACCATGCCCTCCAGAGTCCGCACCGCCACCCGCGCAGCGACCTTCACCTGGCGACCGGAGAGGGGGTGCTCGGCCTGTCGTTGCCAGGTCACCAGCGATTCGAGAGCCGCCTCCCGGATCTCCTGGTCCGAGGCATCCTCGGCCAGTCCCAGCCGGACCGACGGGCTGTGACCCCTGCCACCGAGCAACCGATCGAGCTCGGCCGCTCGCTCCAGTCGCAACTCGATGGAGCCCGCGCGCAGGGCGCCGAGCAGGCGGACCTCCTCGAACTCGTGCGTGCTCGCGGAGAGCTGCTCTGCCGCAGTCAGGAGCAGATCGCCATCGGCGCAGCCGTCGCCACGCAGCACGTCGAACAGCACGGCCAGCGAGGATCGCGCCTTGAGGATCCGGCTGCGCTGCTCGAACTGGCGGGTCAGCACGGCCCGTAGCCGATCCAGGCCGCTGCGCTCGACGAGCTCGGCGGACAGCTCGACCGCCGAGGTGACGGCCCCGACCCGGATGAGTTCCACCGACAGCCGGACCCCGAACAGCCCCATCCTGTCCATCAGGTGCTCTCGTTCGATCTCGGTCAATGGCACGCCCGTGGGGCGATGCAGGAACCGATCCGCGCTGAGCAGCAGCTGCTCCACCTCTGCCCTGTCCCCACGGGCCAACGTTGCCAGCATCGCGTACTCCACCTCGCGCAGGGTGGTCGCCGCGAAGGCCAACAGACCGTTGACCGGGACGATCACCGGGCACAGTCGCCGCAGTCGAGGGTCGGCCTCGTACCGACGCGCGATCCGGTCCGCGACCTCCATCGCGTCCAGGCGACAGGACCCGATCTCGTCGGCCCGGGACAGGACCCCGACCGAGTTCATCGGTGTCCCGTGGGCCAGTTCGTCGTCGTGGAACGACTCCAGGAATCGCACATCGCTGGCGTGGGTGTGGCGCATCAGGTAGAGCACCGCATCGGCGACCGGCACCCGGCCGTCCTCGGCGGCCAGTACCCGCTGGGTCCGGGCGGAGATGTCGGCCGAGATGGAGGCGATCCCGGGCGTGTCCAGGATCGTCAGCTCACGCAGCTTGCTGGTGGGCCAGTTGACCTCGATCCGGTCGACCTCCTCGGCAGCCAGCTCACCGAGATCGACCTCGAGCGCACCGTTGTCCCGTGACCACGGACGGATCCGCCCGGGCCCGGTGTGCGGCTGGACGGTCACCTGGGGGGAGTTCCCCTCGCGGTACCAGGTGACGATCTTGGTGCACTCGCCGGCGTCGGTGGGCGCCAACTCCTCACCGAGGATCGCGTTCAAGAGGGTCGACTTGCCCGCCTTGACCTTGCCCGCGACGGCCAGCCGGAGGGGACCCGCCAAACGCTGGCGCGCATCGATCAACCGGGCACGAGCATCGTCGGTGCGCGCACTCGACGCGGCGCGATCGAGCAGTTCGCTGAGGTCGTCGACCAGCGCGTCAGCCACGGTGGACCACCGGCTCCGCCGGGCCAGCCACCTCGCGGGCCGCGGATCGGACCGATTCGAGCCGACCTTCCCGCGCCTGCAGCTCCTGTGCCCGGGCGACGAACTGGTCCTCGCCAAGCTGGCCGAGCCGGCGCGCGGACGTCTTGGCCTCATGGGCGGACCGTTCGAGCTGCATGGCCCGGCCCTGGAAGTCGTCGCGCAGGTGTCGCTGCGCGGTCCGCAGGATGTCGCGCGTCTCCTTGTTCAGCGCGAACGCGACCTCGTCGACGAACCTCCGCGCGGCTGCCTTGGCCTGCTGCTGGCGGAACGTCCGCTGCCGCTTCTTCTCGTCACCGATGATCTTCTTCCCGATCCCGGTGCCGAGCACCAGGGAGAAGCCCACAATGGTCAGGTGGATCACGATTCCGCCGCTCAACACCCCGGCCGCGACGGAGCCCAGCATCATCGGCAGGTAGTAGCTGCTGCGCGCTGCCACCAAGAACGGTGCGAGCTTTCCACCAGGCATCGCCAGGGTCGAGGCCGGCGCCAGCGCTGCGGCGTCGCCATCGGCGCCCCCCAGGGGCAGCACCAGCTTGCTCCCGGCCGGCAGCTCGAAGTGATCCGCGACGTCCTGGGCAAGCTCCTCGGCTCGCGCGGTCAACAGGTCACGGTTGGCCATCGTGACGATGGCGATCTGTCGGCGCAGCCAGACTTCGGTGTCGCCCCAGGTGTCCTGGGGATCACCGGAGTCGATCACCTCATCCACGTCGTGGAGCACCGTCCGCAACCGGGCCTGGAGGTCGTGCTCGACGTCGGCAACCAGGTCCTGGATGCCGTCGGAGAGGGTCTGCTGCCAGGTGGCGGTCGGCTGGATGAGCCGCTTTGCCTGCTCCTGGACCCGATCGAGTTCGGCCACCACCTGCTCGGTGGTCTGGGGCGCCTGGATGACTGCACGCTCAGCTTGGGATTGCTGCTCGAGCTGACTGGCCACGAAGTCGACCTCGACGGCAGCAGCCTTCGCCGAGTGGGTGCGCGTCGCGGCCACCACGTCTCGTGCCAGGAAGGCCACCAGGTCGGAGAAGCCCGACTCGGCGTTGAGCCCTGGATCCTTGGCCGCTCGAAGCCGTAGGAACGAGGACACCGCGATGATCGGCAGGTCCAGGCCAGCGTTCGCCAGGTGCTGACGATCGAGGTCGACGATGCGTCTCCAGTGCGGGTAGAGATCGATCTTGGTCACCACGACAGCCGTGGTCGGGCAGCGCTCGACAGCGGTCCTGAGGAAGGACAGCTCCGGTGCGGTGAGCTCTTGGGCCGCATCGGTGACGAAGACGACACCTCGCGCGTGACGCAGCGCGCTGAGGGTCAGGAAGCCGTGCGCGGAATCCAGACCACCGACCCCGGGGGTGTCGACCAGCGCCAGCCCGCTGCGCAGCATGCGGTGGGGCAGCCCGACCTCAACCACCCGATCCCGCTCCGGATCCGACGGGTCCGCCTCCTCGGTGACCAGCAGGTCGATCTCGTCCAGGGGGCGATGCTGCTCCGAGATCCGGGTGCCGTCCTCGGTCCGCACGTAGGTGACGGCCTCAGGCTGGTCGGCGTATCGCACGACCGTGGGGACCGCGGTGACCACATCGGCGTCGACAGGACAGACCGCGCGCTGCAGCAGCGCGTTGATCATCGTCGACTTCCCGACCTTGAACTGCCCGCAGAACACGACCTGGATCTGCTCGGCCGTCAGCCTCTGCTTGGTCTCGTTGAGATGCTGATCGAGGTCGACACGGCCCTGGCTGCTGGCGATCTCGCGACCCGCGTCGATGGCGGCGAGGATCTCGTTGACCCGTGCCCCCGCATCGTCGTTCCTGGTACGCCGGGAAGGGGCGGGCTCCGCTGGGACCGTCCGCATCCGCCGCTCAGGCTCCAGGGCCGGCGCTACGGCCGGACGTCGGATCGGTTCGGTCGGGGCGGCAACCTCGGGCACAACCGGTTCCGGTGGGAGCCTGCCGATCTCGGTGTCGGGGGGAATCTCGGTGTCGGTGGGAACCTGTTCTGGTTCGGGAGGTATCTCGATGTCGGCAGACCCACCGTCGGGATCTGCTCCCAGCGCAGCAGAGGCCAGCGGAGCAGAGTCCAGCGCGGCAGCGTCCAGGGCCGCCGAAAGGTCCGACGAGCGGCGAGAGCGCCGGCGCCGCGGTGCCCGGGACGGCTCCTCCCACTGCAGGAAGTGATTGCACGCGCTGCAGAACACCGAGTCGGGTTCGTTCTCGGTGCCACAGTTCACGCATTTCATCACTTCGGCATCCTGAGGGCTCGGGTGCGCGCGTCAGAACAGGCTATCGCGTGTTAGATACCGGTCGGGTGAGGATTCACCCAGCAATTCTGTCTGCAATCGACGCATTTCCCTCGACCGGAGCCCTCCGGTGCAGGACACTGGCAGACAACGGGGCTCGGCCTCGGCTGGTAGCAAGGACCACCGCAGCGAGGAAGGCGGGTGACGGGCACATGATCTGCGACGACTGCGGCGAGACCAACCAGGCCGGCACCCAGTTCTGCATGTTCTGTGGGGCCTACCTGGGCTGGCAGCCGCAGGAGAGCCCCCCGGGAGCTGAACTGCCCGCCCGACCGCAGCCCGCTGAGGGCGCGACCGACTCGGCCCCTGCGCGAGTGCCGACCCCAACCGCTCACCAGCCCGACCCACAGAGCATCCCATCTACACCTCCCCTGCCTGCCCCACCCAAGCCCTCGCCTGCAACACCCCCAGCATCGCTGGCAACCGACCCAGGGGCGCGGCACCAACCGACCCCCGTCGACCTCGGGGCGCCACCCGCGCTCACCCCCCCACCCGCGCCGGCAGGCTGCCCCGCCTGCGGTCGTCAGGTCGAGACCGGCCGCCGCTTCTGCGGACACTGCGGTAAGCAGCTCATCCGCCCGGGCGCCAACGCGCCGGTCACCCGACCGACGCCCAAGCGTGACACCTGGTGGAGCCGACTGCGGGACAGCAAGGATCGGGAGGCACGGCAGGCCTACCGGCGCAGCCTCCCACCGCTGTATCGCTGGCGGCGGGTGATCACCACGGTGCTCGCCGTAGGCCTGATTGGCGCTGGGCTGACCCTGATTGATAGCAGGCCCAGGGCGTTCCTTATCGCGCGCTACCACGACCTGGGAAACACACTCGACACCGTGCAGGGGGTGACTGCCTCGAGCATCCCGCCGGAGGCCTCGGTCGCTCCGACGGAGCCGGCCGACTTGGTGGACGGCAAGGCCGATCCCTGGCTGATGGACTGGAACTATTCGACCCAGGGAACTGCTTGCACGGCGACTCCGACTCCGGCGGTGATCCAGGTGTCGTTCAAACCCACTCGGATCCGGATGATCGACATCCGCGCGGGGCTGGTCGCCGGACCCAGCAGGGCGATGCAGTTTCGGCCCGAGGAGATCTGGATCGCGTATGCCAACCAGTGTCAGCAGAGGACGTTGAAGGACGTCGCCGAGGCCCAGGAGGTTCAGCTCGATACCGGGGTCCCGGTCGACTCACTGCGGATCGGAGTCGTCAGTGCCTTCCCTCAGCCCGAGGGCGCGCGGCGTGAGCTGGGTTTCACCGAGATCACCCTGCGAGCACGTCCGGCGGTCAACTGACGAATCCGCTTGAGCTTCTCAGGGTTCGAGTTGCAACAGGACGCAGTTCTTCGGAACGACCTTTCGGACCCTCTCGCAGGACGCGTCCGCCTGTGTCTTGGTGTCGTGGGGCCCCAGATGGAGCACCCAGCTCTCCACCGCGTCCTTGCTCGGGAATGCGATGTTGGAGTAGGCATTGCTGTCCTCAAGGCGCGCCCGATTGTCCAGGGCCTTGAGCTCTTGGAGCCTGTCGTTGAGGAAGGTGAGGTCAGTTTGCATCGGAAACAGAGCGGCGGCGAACCACTTGCCCTTGATGCTGGGAGCGGGAGTCGTCGGGCTTGTCGAGGTCGGCGGCACGCGCTCCTTGGAGGGCGAGGGTTCGGGAGGTGAGGGTCCGGCTGTCGGGGGTGTGGCCGTGGGGGCAGGAATCCGAGTCTCCGCACAGGCCGACTTGGAGTCGGCTCCTTTGTTCTCGCCGCGCCGGGCTGCCACGACGAAGCACACGGTCTCCCCGGGCGTGAGACCTGTGACCGTGGTGGCCTGATCTGGAACTTCGACATCGAGCGTGCCCTTGTGCGACCCGTCCTCCAGCACCTGAGCGACGGTGTAGCCCTGAACATTCAGTACCTCTGCCCACCGCACTTCGATCGAGTCGGGCCCTTGGGGCCTAGCCGTGACCCCGACCGGCGGGTCGGGAGTCCCGAGCTCCTCGAAGGTCGCCGCCGCCGCCGCCGGCGGCCCGGGGCGGTTCAGCGCCCAGGCCGCGCCGCCGACCAACGCCAGCAACGCGAGGGCGGCAACCATCACTGTTCCCCTGCTCAGGATCGGTTTCTGATTGAAGGCGCCGTCCACGCTGGGGCGGTCGGGCGTCCCGCCGTACAGCTGCACTGATCCGTGCTCGGCCGGCGCACCCTCGCGTTCCCCGGTGACCGTGAACGGAATGCGGGTCGGGGTGCCGCGCAGGACCGGTGACTTCGTCTTGGCCCACACCCGCGCGGTGGCCACTGCCCCCAGCGGCAGCTCGATGACATCGGGGCGGATCATGAAGGCAAGCGCTTCGTCCGGGTTGGCGGCGGACAGCCTCAGAGAGACCGGCGCATTGCCCCAGTTGCTGACCTGGACGACGTGCACACCGCGCCATCGACCCGACGAGTTGACCGGGAGCAGTTTGGCCTGCAGCCCGAACACCTTGCCGATCTCGAGATCTGCCTCTACCACTGCGCTGGCGTCTGGATCCTCAGTCGATCGCACCCGGATCCCGAATGGCCAGGTGCCGCCCGGGGCGCCGGTACCGCCGGGAGGGCTGAACACGATCACCGCGTTGGCGTCCTGCTGGGGATAGATCGAGATCTCGGGCGGTAGCGCCTCGCCCCACTCGCGGACGCCTTCGCCGACGACCTCGACCACGTAGCCCTCGACTATCGACCCGGGGTTGGTGATCTTGATGGTGACCGATGCCTGGCCCCCGGGCTCGACCGCGACGCGGTCCACGTCCAGCGAGACGACGGGATCGGTCACGGCCGGTGCCTCCCTGCCGGGATGGGGGATAGGGCCCGCAGAGCGCGACGGCGCAGCACGGTCACGCGGTCAGCATAGGGCAGGGCGCACGGGTCTCCTAGAGTTCTGCGGGTCCAGAAGCCACGCCACCGGCCATGCCCGATCGGGCACTCGAACCTGCCCCGGAGACGGTGCGCTGGCCCTGCTGCCGCTCACTACCGCCGGGCATGCTGCTGACGTGATCCACGAGGTGGACTCTGCGCTGCGCGCGCTGATCGAACGCGACGCGCCGGGCACGCGCGACGTCGAGATAGTGTTCGACGCCCCGACCCGGGAGTGGGCCGGGCGCCGCAACTCGCCCACCATCGACGTCTATCTGTACGACATCCGCGAGGACCTGCGCCGCCGCGAGCGCGGTATGCACAATGTCTACGACGAATCGAAGATCATCGTCTCGCGGCACCTGCCACCACGTCACTTCAAGCTCTCGTACCTCGTCACAGCGTGGACCCAGCGACCCGAGGACGAGCACAGGCTGCTGTCGTCCCTGCTGACCTGCTTCTTGAGGTACGACGCGCTGCCCTCAGAGGTGCTGACCGGACCGCTGACCGAACTGGGGTTACCCATACCGGTCACCATCGCACTGCCGCCGCCGGAGGACCGAGCCTTCGCCGATGTCTGGTCAGCGCTGGGCGGCGAGCTCAAGCCGTCGATCGATCTTGTCGTCACCACGCCGCTGGACACCGGACAGCAGTTCCACACCGGTCCACCGGTGGAGCGCCCGCCACACGTCAGCCTCGGCGGCTCGCGGGGTTGGCCGAGTCGGGAGACGAAGAGCCGCAGCGGGGTCGTGGCGGAGCCCGACCGTGCCCACGAGCAGGAGGCGGCGGCCGGACCCGGGGAGGAAAGCCGACCTGCCTCGGCAAGCGCCGACACACCGACACATGGTCGCCGCGGAACCCGACGCACGTCGGAAGGCGCAGCCCCAGCGGCCCGATCTGACCGAGGGAGCCGACCTGCGTCGCAGGACCCGGACCGGCCGGATGGAGCGAGCGGCCGGGAATCCGGCACGGTCGAGCCCGATGTCTGGGAGATTGCCTCCGGCTGGGCGGACGCGATGCCTGACCCCGGCTCGGCGGGGTCGACCGAGCCGCTGCCAGGACGTGCCGCGGGTCGGCCGCCCGGCGCATGGGCAGCGGCCACGGTTCCCGCGGCGGAACCGCCCGAACCCACCGAGGGGGGCGAGCTATCCGATCCTGCGAGTGGCGCGAAGGCCACGGGGCGCCGTACCGCCGGCGGCGCGAAGAAGACGCAGACCGGATCGGCCAAGGCAGCCGGCCGCCCAGGACCACGCGTGGCGATCACGCGGACTCGGCCCAAGAAGGGCACGTGAGCTGCCCACCTCACGCGCCGGCACGTTTACGACGCGTGAGAGCCGCGGCTCGTGACGACGCCTGACCTCGCCTATCTGCTCGGCCGCGTTCAACTCGTCGAAGGACGCGTACGGGAGTTGGTCGCCCTCCGCCGCGCCGGCGACGCAGCACCGGACGATCCCTTCCGCGGCCTGTATGTCAGCGAGGAGACGGTCGACCTGTTGCTCGCCGCCGAGGCACCGGCGATCCACCCGCTGGCCAGCGAGGCGCGGACCGCCCTGGAGGCCGACGCCGATCAGGCCGAGGCCGACGGGCTCCCCCTGGGACTGCGCAGGCTCGCCCGCACGGCGAAGCTGACCTCGCTCGACGTCGAACTGCTGATGATCGCCCTGCTGCCGGACCTGGACAGTCGGTTCGAGCGGCTGTTCGGCTATCTCAACGACGACGTGACCCGCCGGCGCGCGTCGGTCGGGCTGGCCCTGCAACTTGCCGGGGAGTCGGCGATGACGGCGGGGGCTCGGGCCCGCCTGGAATCGAGCCGACCGCTGGTCCAGCGGGGGTTGATCGTGGTCGAGGAGTCCGAGCGCCCCTTCCTCACCCGGGGGCTGCGCGTGCCCGACAGGGTCGGCGCCCACCTGCTCGGCGACGATGCGCCAGCGGCGGGGTTGGCGAGTCTGATCGACGAGGTCGCGCCCTACCGGGCGCCGATCGCCGCTCAGCTCGGCCGAGCGCTCTGCGCCGGTGTCCGGCTCGTCCACCTGCGGGAGCGGGTCGTGGGCACCGGCGCGGCGGTGGCGGTGGCCGCCCTGGAAGCCGCCGGACAGGGAGCACTGACACTGGACCTCGGTCGCCTGTTCGGGGCCGCGCCCAGTGATGCCGGGGCCCTGGCCGATCTGGCGATCCGCGAGGCGATGCTGCGCGGGGGCGGGCTGGTGGCCGGGCCGGTGGAGGCCCTGGCTGAGGCCGGCCAGGAGTCGATGCATCGGCTGACTGCCGGGGACGTGCCGGTCCTGCTGATCGGCTCGTCCACCTGGGACCCACAGTGGTCGACCGAGAGTCCGCTGCTGGCCGACGCGCCTGTGCTCGGCGGCCGCGAACGACTGGCGCTGTGGGAACGCGAGCTCGGGGCGCACGACCCCGCGCTCGATCCGGCGTCTTTGGCCGTCCACCTGGCCTTGGGTCCCGGCCAGGTCAGCAAGGCGGTGCGCGCGGCCGAGGCTTCCGCCCGGATGTCCGGCGGGCCGGTGACGGCTGACGACCTACGCCGCGGGGTGCGGGCGCAGAACGCGGCGGGCCTGGAGCGCCTGGCCCGGCGGATCGAGCCCGAGGTCACCTGGGCCGATCTGGTCCTGGCACCCACGGTGCTTCGTGGGCTGAAGGAGGTCGCCGCCCGAGCCCGGCATCGCGACACGGTGCTGACCGACTGGCGGATGCGGCGTGGCGGCGGCCGCGGGCATGGGGTGACCGCGCTGTTCGCCGGCGACTCCGGCACCGGAAAGACGATGTCGGCCGAGGTGATCGCCTCCGACCTCGGTCTCGACCTCTACACGGTCAATCTCGCCACGGTGGTCGACAAGTACATCGGTGAGACCGAGAAGAACCTGGAACGAATCTTCACCGAGGCAGGCGGCGTCAATGCGGTCCTGTTCTTCGACGAGGCCGACGCCATCTTCGGCAAGCGCAGCGACGTCCGCGACGCCCATGACCGGTACGCCAACATCGAGAGCGCCTACCTGCTGCAGCGGCTGGAGACCTTCGACGGTCTGGCGGTGCTGGCGACGAACCTGCGTGCCAACATCGACGAGGCGTTCACCCGCCGACTGGACGCGATCATCGACTTCCCGGAGCCGGCCGAGGAACTGCGCCGCGCCCTGTGGCAGCGGTGCCTGCAGCCACCACTGCCCCTGGGCGACGACATCGACCATGACTTCCTTGCGGCGTCGTTCGACTTCACCGGTGGCAACATCCGCTCAGCCTCGACCACGGCCGCCTATCTCGCCGCCGCCGAGGGCCTGCCGGTCGGGATGCTTCACCTGGTCGCCGCCGTCGAGCAGGAGTACCGCAAGCTTGGGCGGTTGGTCCTGGAACGGGAGTTCGGACGGTACTACTCTGAACTCGCCTGATTCGCCCCACCCTCGGACTGCCTCTTGGGGCACCACGAGGTGCCTCCGGGTTCCGCCGTCCAGCCCCTGTCGCTACCGCGCCCGGCGTGCGACAGTGGGGGCGTCGCAGACTCGCGGGAGGTTTGGCCATGCCTGAGCATCAGTACGACGAGCGAATCGAGACGCTGCGCCCCCCGGCAGCCCGGCTCGAGGACGAGGCTGCGAGTCACGCTGGCAAGGCCGCGGCGGCCGGGCGCACAGATGCTTTGGGCGCCGGGGACATCCTCGGGCTGCAGCGCAGCATCGGCAATGCCGGCGTCACCTCGCTACTGGAGGAGGAGGGCTCGCCGGTGCATGGCGTCATCTCCTCGGGCGGGCGACCGCTGGAGCCGGAGGTTCGCACCGACATGGAGGCCCGGATGGGCCACGACTTCAGCGACGTCCGCGTGCATGACGACACCGCGGCCGCCTCGTCGGCACAGGCGGTGAACGCGCACGCCTACACGGTCGGATCCAACATCGTCTTTCAGCGCGACCAGTACGACCCGACCTCGAGAGCCGGCAAGACCACCCTGGCCCACGAGCTCACCCACGTGGTGCAGCAACGCAGCGGGCCGGTCGACGGGACGTCCGCCCCCGGTGGCATCAAGGTCAGCGATCCGTCAGACCGCTTCGAGCGCGAGGCCGCTGCGAACGCCGACCAGGTGATGTCCGGGCCTGCCCCTGTCCAGACGCTCAGCTCGGGCGGGCCCGCGCTGCAACGCGAGGAGGCCGAGGAGGAGGAGCCGGTGCAGGGCCTCTTCGTACAGCGCCATGCCGGTGCCGACCACGAGGAGGAGCCGGTGCAGGGTCTGTTCGTTCAGCGTCAGGGCGAGGCTCCGGAGGAGGAAGAGGAGGAGCCCGTCCAGGGCCTGTTCGTCCAGCGCGAGGGCGAGGAGGAGGAAGAGGAGATGCAGGCCTGAGGAGGCCTAAAGGTCTGCTTCCCGACTTTGAGCCTCGAGGCCGCCGAAGCCGGTCCGGTCGGCGACGTCGCCGACGCGTTTCTAGGAGATCTCATCGATGCCGATCCGGCGCAGCCTGATCTTCTGCTGGGTCCTCCACGAGACGATGTGTCGAGGTTCAGCTCTGCTCATGGCTCTTAGGTCCGGTCGTGGGGTGTGCCCCATTGGTTGCGGGGTCGCAGGGTGATGGTGAATGGTGCGCCGTTGTTGGCTGGTGTGCCGGGATTGGCCGGCCTACCGGGATGTTCTGGTGTTTTCGGGTGGATGTCCCAGCGGCCGAGGTCGACTTGGCGGTGGTGGGCCCAGCAGAGCGTGACGAGGTTGGGCAGGTCGGTGGGTCCGCCTTCGGTCCAGGATCGTAGGTGGTGGATCTGGCAGTGGGTGGCGGGGATGTCGCAGCCGGGCAGTATGCAGCCGCCGTCGCGGACGGCCAGGGCTCGACGTTGCGCGGGGGTCGCGACCCGTTGGGTACGCCCGACGGCCAACGGTCGGGGAGCATTCAGGGCATTCGCGGTCAGCTCCGCGAGTCTACGACGGTCGATCCCGGACGATCCCCCGGCTGCCGGGATGTCCGGCGGGCGCCGGTCCGTGTCATGTGCCGGTTGGCCGTCTGGGGGCGGCGGGCTGGTTCCGTTCCTTTCGGTGAGCACGGGGGTCAGGTGCGGGTCACATAGTGTGAATCGGAGGTCGGCGGGGGTGAGGTGGAACCCGCCCCCGGTGACGGCGTCGAGATCGGTCGTGAGCGTGATCGCGATCGCCGCACCCGCACCCACACCCGCACCCGCACCCGCACCCACGCCCACACCCACACCCGCACGCACACCCACACCCACACCCGCACCCGCACCCGCGCTGGGGTTCGCGGCCGTGCCGGGGGTCGTTTCGGTCCCCGGCTGGGCGCTCGGTCCGGTGCTGGGCCCGGTGCGGGTGGCTGCGGTGGCGGCGAGGTGGGTCAGGGCATCCGCGCGGCGTTGCCCTGTGGTGAGTCCGTCGCCGGCGACGCGCATCCATCCGGCGGTGGTGTGGATCGTGTTCATGAGCAGTTCCCCGTCCAGGCGGGCCAGGGACCCGGTGATGTGCACGGTGTCATCCAGGACGGTGAAGGACAGGAACCGGGCCTCGTGCGCTTTGCTCGCGGCGGCGTCCGGGTCCTCAGGTGGGGGGTCGACGATGGCCCGGGCCCGGGCGCAGTAGGTGGCCACCGTTGTGGGGGTGACCTGCCCCCACAACGGGGTCAACCCATCCAGAACCGCCTCAGCCTTGTCATGGGGTAGTCCGGTGACCCCTTTCGCAGCGGCGTCGACATGCTCGGCGGTGATGGTCCCACCCAGCCAGGCCTGAGCCAGATCGGTGCGGCTACGGGCCAGGTGCCCGGCCCGGGACAGGGACCGGGCCCGGCCCCGGGACCAGTACACGTGACGGGCCATCCCACCCGCGGACAGCAACGGCAGGCAGCCGCCGGCTTCCGCGGCGGCCATCCGCATCCCCAGCACGGCCTCGACCTGGGCCACTGCCCCGAGCAGGGCGCGGGCGTCCGCGGTCGGCCGGTCCTCGGTGTCCAGACCTACCGGCAGGACCCCCTCGCTGACCAGCACCCGCACCGCCGACAGCAGCCCCGCGACACCGGTCGAAACGTCACCCAAGCGGTCCTGCCCACGCGGAATGTCCTCCCCGGGAAGTTCGGCACCCGCCGGGCGCTCGCGCAGGTCAATCATCGTGGTGCCGGGCTTGGCCCTCGACCGTTGATCGTGATCGGTGTCCATGAAATCTCCCATCTATCGAACACATGTTCGACTCTACCACTATTGGGGGCACACGAAGCACGCGACAGCGACGGTGTGGACGGTGTCGCGCCCGGCGTCTTCGGACCTGAAGCCACCCACCCGGGCACGCCCCTCGAGACACCGCGATTCCCGTTGCACCCGACACCCGGCCGGCTGTAGTGAGGTTTGGTACCAAAGTGGATCCCGTCCGGTCTCGGATGCAATGGGCGGAACACCTCGTGCGTGGCGACCATTCCGAGGACGCCGGTCCCTCGGGTTGGCGCGTCGACATCCGATTCGCTCGAGGGGAATCCCCAGCACACCAGCCGGTGGAGGGCGCCGTTCGCGCCATCGCCAAGTGCTGCCAGCAGCGAGCCAGTCCGCTTCGAGCTGAACGAACGACTCGGGTACGTAGCCGCCGCCTAGGCCCGAGGGCGTGGTGACCAAGACCAGCCCCACATCGCACCGCCGTCGATTCAGCGGGTTTCACGCGAACCATCCGGCAGGAACACAAATGCGGTTCCGGGATCGGCGACGACGATGAGCTTCTTGCCGTTCTTGGCCAGCCCTTCGAAGTAGGCCTGACACCCTGGGCAGACCGGCCGTGTCACTCCTATCGCGGAGGCCCCGGTCAGGAGGTGCACCTGGCGTTCGGCGTGCGTGTTTCCGAACTGGCCCTCGACGCCGTGGTCACGGGGGTCCATCGAAGGCGGCCTATCGAACCGGAGTTGACGACCCCTCCCCTGCACGAAGTTCTCGGTCGTCGTTGCGAACTTGCCCCTGTTCCCGACCTCCTCGAGCTCCTGCTGATGGGCTGGATCGACCACGCGCGACGGACGGGCCGATGTCTTGAGCTGCCATCCGGACAGGGCGAACGTGCCACCGCCGCTGGCAACTGTCTTGTCCCTGACATCGGCACCGCCTCGGATCGCACCCTTCTCCTGCATGCTCAACACGACACGTAGTCCGGCGCGATCGGCATTGCCGATCTCGGCCCTCGCCTGCGCCACCAACCGAGCGATCTCGGCCTCGGAGACGACGGCTGCGATCTCCTTGGGCTGCGATGCCGCGGAAACCTCATCGGCTCGCTGCAGTGCGGCTGCCTGCCAGAGGACCAGGCTCGGACCGCGCACAGTGGGGCTATTGGCCCCCTCCACGTGCACGACGTCCATCTCCGCCGAGTGCTGCTCCACCACGACGTCCAGACGCTTGACCTTCATCTCCTTCTTCAGCGTGGACAGCTTCTTCCGGATCGCACCCAAGCCGATCTTCGGGGTGGCAAGGACCGACCGGGCACGCGCCATTGCCTGGTCTAGCGCCGCCCTCCGCTCGGCGGGTGAACGATCATCCTTCTTCTTGCCCTTGAGCTTGCCGAGCAGCTTCTTGCCGTACTTGATGACGCCTTGGATGATGCCGCCGACCACCTTGCCGACCGGCTTCTGGATGGTCTCGAGGATCGACTTGATCTTCTCGGCGATGCCGCCGAGGCCGAGTAGCGACGCGAGTCCGCTGATCACCATGGGCAGCGCCTTTGCCAGTGTGCCCTCGATCAGCGACGCGACCTTGCCGACGCCGCCGGAGGCGATCGACTCCACCGAATCCAACACGGAGCTGACGAACTCGCCGAGGCGTTGCGCGTTGTCGGCGAACCACATCACCGCGTCGTAGATCATCTTGCAGGCCTTGATGAACGCCGCGGCAGGGTTCAGCAGCGAGATCAGCCAGGTGATACCGGCGGTGATGACCTTGGTGATCACGAAGTCGCGGATCTGGCTCATCACCTGTTCCTTGAGATCGCTGATCTTGTTGACGATCCACTTCCACAGCCCGCCGACTCCCTCGGTCGTCAGGATCTGAACCACCTCGACCGCCTTCTCCAGGGCGGTGATCACCCAGTCGGGCAGCACCTTGGCAAGCCGGGCCCGGATCGATGCCCACGTCAGCCCGAGGAGCGAGAGGATCAGGCCGACGATGCCCTTGAGGTCGAACGTCGCCGGGATCTCGATGCCGGCCTCGCCCAGGGCTCCGAACAGCCAGGACTGCAGCCCCTTCTTCAGGTGCGCGAGGATGTTGGAGCCGAAGTTCATCACTCCGCTCTTGACCGCGTTGACGAAGTTCCCGAGGAAGCCGATCGGATCCTTGATGATCTTCTCGACCGCGCCAGCCGCTCGGGCCAGGACACCCACCAACATGTCCTTGAGCTTGAGGATCGTCTCGACCGCCCCGCCGATCGCGTCCTTGGCCTTCTCCCACAGGCCCTTGTTCTCCTCCTGCATCGTGGTGATCTCGTCGTCGACGACCTGACGCGCCGCGACGTACTTCTCGGCCAGGTCCTCGGCCAGGGATTGCGACTTCTCGTCGATGGACTCGGTCAGCGAGTCGAACTGTGAACCGATGTCCTTGGCGGCCTGCTGGCCGACCGACCTCAACGCCGGGTCGAGGCCATCGACGTAGGTCGTGATCTCCTTCCGTCCCCTGGCAACGCGGTCCTTGGCCCGGGTGAGCTCCCGACCGATGATGTCGGCCACGTTGGAGATGACCTTCGCCATCTCGGTCTCGTACAGCTTCTTGGACTTGTCGCAGATCACCTGCACCTCGGGCGGGAGCGGCTCGAACTGGTCGGCCACCCACTGCGCCCAACCGGAGGGACCGGAGTAGCGCTCGTCCTTGTACCGTTCCATCCGCGTATCGAGGTCAGCGGTGAAGGCCGACTTCGCCTTCTGCTCGCCGCTCGCGAACTCGGTGTCCACCAGGCCATCCAGGCCGTCGAGGATGCCGTCGACCTCGGTCTTGGTGGTGTCGAAGAGCGACTTGATCCTGGCAGCGACCTCCGCCCGCTTCTGCTCTTCGGCCGAACGGGCCTGCTGCTGACCCCCTGCCACCTGCTGCAGCCCCGTTGCTCTACCCGCAACCATTCCAGCCACGGCCTGCCCGCCGGCGCCCTGTGCCGCCTGCTGCGCGGTTGCCAGTTGCTGACCCTCGCCCTGCCGGAATGCGGGCGGCGCCGTCGCGCTGTGGGTCTCCCCTTCTTTCTTCGCCGCGAGCGCATCGGTGAATTCCGGCTCGTTCGACTTGGCGAGTTGCTCCTCTGTGACTCCGGCGTCAGCCATCTTCTGATCGGTCTCGGCCGGCGCGCGACCGAGATTCGTCTGCTCGGCCGGGGCCTTCGTGGGCATCGCGGCTGCGGCGCCGACGGCCGGCGGTGCCCCGGCGGGCGGGGCCGAAGGCAACTCGGTGACCGGCTTGTCCTTGGCCTTCCCGGTGTCCGGTGCCTTGGCCGACGCGTCCGTCATCGGCTTGGCCGAAGCATCCTTGCCTGCAGCAACCTTGCCCTTGACCTCGGCGGCGGCGGACTCGGACTTGCCGGACGTGGCGAAGGTGTCGGCCTCGTCGAGGTTCTTCGGCATCTGCTTGGCGATCGCCGCAGTGACGGCGGCGATGAAGGCCGCCTTGTCGAAGCCGGGCGTCGGGGCCGCTCCCATCTCGCCGGCCTTGGCTGCCTTGGCCTGCGCCTCCTTGTCATCGGCCGGCGGCTTGGCAGCACGAGCGGCCTCATCGGCCTTGGCCTTGGCTGGGGGATGGGCCGCCAGACCCCTGCGGGCTGCTGACAGCTTGGACTTGGTCGCGTTGTACCCAGGGTGGTCGGTCGGCACAGGTGGCCGAGGTGGCTGCGGAGGCGCGGGCATTGATGCCACGGCTCCCGCCAGTCGCTGGGCCACCGGGGCAGCGGTCTCGATCGAGGCCGCAGGGGCCGACGCGGCCACTACCAACGAACCAACAGCGGCGTTCCCCGCCGACCCCTGCAGCGCAAGCAGCAGCCAACCGCTCGGTGCTGCCTCGACTGGCCCCCCCGAAGCGGCCCGCCC
>JBAVKQ010000245.1:0-23285 GCA_049688395.1 Candidatus Nanopelagicales bacterium | reverse complement strand
CTGATGGGCCGCCCACCACGCGCCCCGCAGGGCGCGTCGACGGCGAAGGTGACGGTGCGCCTGCCGGAGCAGGTGGCCGCTGGCTGGCGGGCTGCTGCTGCGGCGGCGGAGCTGACGGTCTCCGACTGGGTCCGCGGGCAGGTCGCCGCAGCGCGGCCTGGTGAGCCTGCGGGGTGGGTGGGACGCCGTCCCCCGCGGCGCCGGACCGGGATGGGCCGAGCGGTGGCCCCGCCAGTGGATCCGGCGGTGGTGGTCCAGCTGGCCCGGATCGGCAACAACCTCAACCAGATCGCCCGACACCTCAACGCCACCGGCGGCCCGCTGACCGTGGCCGGACTGGTCACCCTGCAGACGATCGCCGCGGACATCAACGGCACGCTGCGGGCTGGGCTTCCGGCACGGGTGGGCGGAACATCCCGGGACTCCGGGGAGGGCTGAGCGGTGCACATCAAGTTCCTGCGCCACGGCACCGGGTCAGCGGCGAAGGCCGCGGCCTACCTGCTCGGCGAGCGGGACCACAAGGGCGTTGACCGTGACCACGTCCAGGTCCTGATCGGTGACCCCACCCAGGTCGCCGCGGTCGCTGACAGCCTGGGCACGGTGCACCGGTACAGCTCGGCGGTGATCGCGTTCCACCCCGATGACCACCCCACCCCGGAGCAGATCAAGGGGGTGCTGGCCGACTTCGAGGCCCTCGCGTTCGCCGGCCTGCCCTCCGACGGGTACGCATGGACCGCCGTGCAACACGGGCAGCCTGGCTCCGGGGACGGGGTGCACGTGCATGTGCTGATCGCCCGAGCCGAACTGCGGACTGGGCTGGCGTACAACCCAGCACCGCCGTCGTGGCGCACCGACTTCGACCACGTCCGCGATGCGTGGAACCACGAGCAGGGCTGGGCCCGCCCCGACGACCCGACCCGAGCGCGGCTGGTCCAACCCCCGGCCCACGAGATGTTCAAGGCGGCCGCCGCGGCCCGCGCCGGCCAGGCCCGCGGTGTGGACCCCCGCGAGCTGCTCACCGGGTGGGTGGTCGACCAGGTCGCCGCCGGGCGGATCGTCGACCGTCCCACCCTGCTCACCGCCCTGGCTGAGCACGTCGAGATCACCCGCGCAGGCAAGGACTACGTCAGCGTCCGCCTCGCACCCGACACCAAGCCGATCCGGCTGAAGGGAGCCCTCTATGTCCACGACTTCACCGCCCGACCCACCACCGACCCAACTGCCCCCGGGGACGATCGGGGCACTGCAAGCGCGGCTGCAGGCATCCAGCCGACGGGACCAGGACGCCCTGCAGCAGGCAGCCGAGGGGCAGATGCAAGCCCTGGTCGATCAGATGCAAGCCCAGCTGGCCACGCACGTGCGCGACTGGAACACGCACGTCAACGCCGAGCTGACTTCAACCAGCGCCGCTATCGGGTCCCGGCTGAATCGCATCCGGCAGGACGCGTGGACCTCCCAACGGCTGGTCCGCCGGTGGCTGATCTGGCCCCCAGTCGCGGCGATCAGCCTCTCGATCCTGATCCTGATTGGCTCCCTGGCCCTGGGCTGGTCGATCGCGCGGGGCATCCCAGCCACCACGATCACAAACAAGAAGGGACAACCGATTCAGGTGCTGACCGGCACCGAGTGGACCACCTGCACCTGGCAGGGCACCAAGCACCCTTGCCGCCCCCTCGACCCCAAGTAGGAGACCCGGACAATGACCGAGCTCGAACAACTGCTCACCCACTCGCTGACCGCGCTCGTCGAGCAATCCGAGCAGCAGACAACACTCATCAACGCATTGGACGCCCGACTCCAGAAGGTGGAGCAGCAGCTCGCGCACACGACCGCGCCTCAGGACCGCCAGGCGCGGCCGCGAACGAACGGCTGGCCGACCACCCGAACCTGACCCCGCTCATCGCGGCCATTCGACGCGCCATGGTCGATGCCGACCAGAACGGAGCCCTGGCACTCCACGGGCATGTCGTGGAGCTCGCCCCCGGTCTCGCGGCCGCGGCCGAGAGCGTGGAAGCCAACTCTGACGGACCCTGGCACAACGCCGCCCGGATCGCCGGGAGGCTCAGCCAGCAGCCGGCGCCGCCGGGCCAGGCTGCGACGGGCGCCCCCGATGGCGGTGCGCCCGCCCGCGATGGCTTCGCCAGACTGCTTGCGGACATCGCCTTCGGCATGAGGCCGGCTGCGCTTACCCACACCGATCGGGAACTGGCCCGTGCTTACCACGTCTTCCAGATCCTCATGCGGGCCTGGGACGAGTGGGACCGGCAGCGCGCACTTCGTACGCTGACTCAACCCGTCTCCCTGCCGGTGCATACTGTCAGCCGACCAGGAACCTGGAGAACGCAGGCGCGGTCGGGACATCTCCACCACTGATGAGTTGGCCGACCGAACGGGCGCGACGAACGGCCGGATCCGACGGTCCCGCAGGGCGCCCATAGCGCCCAGAAGGACGCGCCCGGTCGGTCAGCAATGATCCCGAGTTTCAAGGGTCCGCAACGCGGTGAGATGACGAGGAGTAGGGGTCGCCCGCCCGCCGTCTACCTGTACCCGGCGGGCGCGTTCAGGCGCACCGGTCGGCCGGCCCGTGCCGACTCGTACATGCCCAGAACTAGTGCCAGCACAGCACGGCCCTCGATGGTGCCAACCCGGGGTCGGGCCGACAGGTCGCCGCGTTGCCGGGCCCGAACGGTCGCCACGAGGTCCTCCAGCTGGCGCACGTGGGCTTGCCCGAGCGCCCGTTCGTCGTCGCGAAGCCTGTCGGTTGCCGTCACCTGGTTGGTGGCAGCCCCGGACTCCGCCAGGTGTACCTCGGGCTTCACGCCGGCGGTGGCATGCAGGAACACGAGCTCGTCGTCGACGATCACCGCGGACCCGGCGTCGCCGTACACCCGAAGCGCGGCCCCGACCCCGGGGTACGCGGCCGTCGTGGCGTGCACGGTGCCCAGCGCGCCGGAGCTGAAGCGCACAACGGCGACTGCAGTGTCCTCCACCTCGATGCGCTCGTGCGCGAGCGTGCCGGTGTAGGCGAAGACTTCCTCGGGCGGCCCCATCATCGCGAGCATGAGGTCGATGACATGTACGGCCTGGTTCATGGTCGCGCCGCCGCCGTCGAGTGCCCAGGTGCCCCGCCATGCCCCTGAGTCGTAGTACGACTGCCCCCGCCACCAGGCGCACGACGCCGTCGCCGAGGTCAGGCGTCCGAGGTGGCCGGAGCGAACTGCGGCAGCCACGCGCTCGGCCGACCGGTCGAACCGGTGCTGGGAGATGACGGCGACCACGTTGCCGGTGCGCCGCTCCGCCTCGATGATCCTGTCGGCAGCGTCCAGGGTCACATCGAGCGGCTTCTCCACCAGCACGTGCTTGCCGGCCTCCAACGCCGGCACCGTGATGTCTGCATGCGTGCCGGACGGGGTCGCCACGATCACGACGTCGACGTCGTCGGCGGCGTCGAGGTAGCCCTCGGGGTCTGCGCTCCACGCCGCGCCGTGCGCCTCCGCAAGTTCCCGCGCCGGTTCGGCCCGCCGGGCAACCACCAGGCGCAGCTCTGCGTCCGCCGTCGCGGCGACTGCGTCCGCGAACACCGGGCCGATCGCGCCGGCCCCGACGATGGCGAATCCGAGAGGTCTCATGTTGCGAGTATCCCGCCCAGGGGCCGCGCGTGTGGGAAGGTCGCCGTGCCAAGCCGCCGACTGGGAACGCCCTCAACGGACAGCCTGCTGACCATGGCAGGTCGCGCGCGTGGCACGGCGCCGCTTGACTGAACGGTGTTGGCCCGCCGGGGACAGTCGCGCGCATTTGCCGGCGGGTGGGCCGCGGTGTTCTCGGTATGGTGGTGAGGTCGAGAGGACGTGCGATGGTCGATGGAAGTGGCCCGTACCCGGTCCAGGACGGCCGCCCCCTTGGGGGCGCCGGTCCCCTCGAAGGACGGCCGACGTTCGACAGCTGCCCGCAGCCGCTGGCCGAGGTGCATGATGTCGCGCTGCTGGACCTCGACGGGGTCGTCTACATCGGCAAGGGGGCGGTGCCCCACGCCGCGGCCGCGCTCGACTCCGCCGCGGCGCTGCACGGGATGCGGTCGGTCTTCGTCACCAACAACGCGGCCCGCCCGCCGGAGGTGGTGGCGGCGCACTTGGTCGAGCTCGGTGTTCGTGCCGAGCCCGGCGATGTTGTGACGTCGGCTCAGGCGGGTGCGCGGATGCTGGCCGATCGGCTGCCTGCTGGTTCCCGGGTCCTGGGCATCGGGGGCCCGGGGGTGCCCGCTGCGCTGCGGGAGCGCGGCCTGGTTCCGGTCGAGTCCGTTGATGACGAGCCGGTGGCTGTGATGCAGGGCTTCGGGCCGAAGGTGGGCTGGAAGCAACTGGCCGAGGGGACGTTGGCCATCGAGCGGGGGCTGGTCTGGGTCGCCACCAACGTCGACGCGACCATCCCGAGCCCACGGGGCCGGGTGCTGGGCAACGGGTCCCTGGTCGCCGCCCTGCGGCACGCGACCGGAGCCGAGCCACTCGTGGCCGGCAAGCCGCTCCCCCCGCTCATGGAGGAGTCGGTCGAGCGCTCCGGAGCTCTGCGCCCGATCGTGGTCGGCGACCGGCTCGACACCGACATCGAGGGGGCCAACGCCACCGGGATCCCCTCCCTGCTCGTGCTCACAGGTGTCACCGACTGGCAGGACCTGATCGCCGTCGAGCCCCGGTTCCGGCCGACGTACCTCGACCACGACCTCCGCGGCCTGCTCCGGGCGCAGCCGGAGGTGAGAGTCGAATGGGATCCCGACGCACTGATCGGTCGCTGTGGGGAAACGGTGGTGCGGGTTCCTGTGGAGCCCCGCACCGCGACGGGGTCAGCCGCGCCGGAGTCGTCGGCAGCCCCCGCGGATGCTCATTGGTGGCTGCCCGATCTCGCGCGGACGCCCCTGGTGGACGGGCCGTGGGACGACGCGGACCTGGGGTTGGCCCGCGCCCTGGTGGCTGTGTCCTGGGCTGCTGCCGACTCGGGGCTTGTCATCACAGGCGACGCCGAGCTGGTTGGCTGACAACGCACGCATCCCCCCAGACCGTTCAGGGCCGGGGGATGGTGTGGTGCGTCGGGCTTGTCAGGTGTCAGCGCATCGCGGTCTCGATGGTGGCGAGCAGGTCCTCCCAGGACTGCTGGAACTTCACCACGCCCTCGCTCTCGAGCCCGTCTGTCACGGCGGCCATGTCCACTCCGAGGGCGGCAAGTCCCGCGAGGACCTGGGAGGCCTCCTCAACCCCCTCGGTAATCGTGTCGGGGCGCACATCGCCGTGGTCCGCGACGGCCAGGAGGGTGGCCTCGGGCATCGTGTTCACGATCCCCGGGCCAGCCAACTCGGTGACGTACATGGTGTCCGGGTACGCGGGGTCCTTCACCCCCGTGGAGGCCCACAGCGGACGCTGCGGCCGGGCGCCCGCGGCGGCCAGGGCCGCCCAGCGCTCGCCGGCGAAGGTTTCGAGGTACGCCTGGTAGGCCAGCTTCGCGTTCGCGATGGCGGCCTTTCCTCGCAGGTCGTGGGCCTCCGGCGTGCCGAGGGCGTCCAGCTGGGGGTTCACGGCAGTGTCGACCCGGCTGACGAAGAAGCTGGCCACCGACTCGATCCCGGAGGCAGCGCCGCCGGTGGCGAGTCTGTCCTCAAGCCCGCTGATGTAGGCCTCCATGACCTCGCGGTACCGCTCGATCGAGAAGATCAGCGTCACGTTGACGCTGAGGCCCTCGGCGATCGCCGAGCGGATGGCGGGCAGCCCCTCGCGGGTGGCCGGGATCTTCACGAGGAGGTTCGGGCGGTCCACCAGCGACCAGAGCAGCCGGGCGCGCTCGAGGGTGGCCTCGGTCTCGAAGGCCAGGCGGGGATCCACCTCGATGGAGACGCGGCCGTCCACGCCGTCCGTGGCCGCCGCCACGGGGGCCAGCAGGTCGCACGCCTTCTGCACGTCGTCGACGAACAGGACGCGGGCCACCTCCAGGGCCCCGAGTTCGGTGCCGGCGAGCTCCCGGATGTGGTCGGCGTACTGGTCTGAGCCGGTGATCGCGGCCTGGAAGATGGTGGGGTTAGTGGTCACGCCGACCACCGAGAGATCCTCGACGAGCTGGGCCAGGCCGCCGGAGGTGAGTCGGTCGCGGGAGAGGTCGTCGAGCCATACGGACACGCCGTGGCGGGACAGGGCCTCGAGGTTCGCGTTCTTCATGGTGTTCCTTCTGCTCGGGACGCCGACGGTGGGCCGGCAGCCGTGTGGGGGGTGTGGGGTCCGGGGGTTGGGGCGGGGGGACGGACCGCTGGGCCGGGTCCGCTGGCGGGTGGGTGGGGTCAGATCCGGGTGTCCTCGAATCCGCAGAAGACGTCGACCGGGCTGATCCCGGTGAACGCCTCAGCGCCCTGGGCGAGCTTGGCGAGGGTCGACTCGATCGTCTGCGGGCGCGCGTCGTAGGCGTTGATGTAGCACTTGACGGCCGGCGCGTCGGCCAGCACGAAGGGGGTGGAGAACGAGATCAGGATGGTCGGCAGCTCGTGGACGTACCACGGCAGGTCCGGCGTGCCCTTCGACGCCGGCCAGCTGACCCGCTCGACGGGCTGCATGCCGCCGACGATCTGGGCCACGTTGATCACCAGGTCGTACTTCGCGATGAAGGCGCCGATCGGAGCCTTGCCGGAGTACATGCTGGCGATGCCGGCCATGCGCTCCTCCTCGGGCAGCTTGAGCAGCCTGTCGATGGCCGACTCGAAGATCTCCACCTCGTGGCCGGCCGCGCGCAGAAGCTCGGCGACCGTCTCCCACGGCGGGGTGCCGCCGCCGCCGAACATCCCGGCAGCCGGGTTGGTGGGGCCCTTCACCGGGATGACCAGGATCCGCGTGTAGCGCTCGGGGGTCACCGGGAGGATGGTCGGGTCGACGTTCTTGGCCAGGGTGATCGCGCGGGCCGAGACCTCGGCGGCGATCGCGGTGTTCTCGGGCAGCCCGATCCTGGCCAGCGCCGTCGCGGCCGGCTCGACGAGCTCGGTCGGGACCTTCCTGTGCAGGCCCAGGGCGGCCTTGGTCCCCAGGATCGCGCGGAGGGCATCGGTGAGGCGCTCCTCGGTGATGACCCCATTGCGGTAGCCGTCCATCATGTAGCCGAGGTCCTCGTCCGGGTCGTTGAAGAACAGGAACAGGTCACAGCCCGCGGCGATCGCCTGGGGGACCAGGTCGCTGCGCTTCATCGCCCCGGTCATGCCGACCATGTGCGAGGCATCGGTCACCACCAGGCCGTTGAACCCGAGCTTCCCCTTGAGCAGGTCGGTTGTGATCTCCTTGCTCAGCGAGGCGGGCATCAGGTCAGCCGTGGTGGTGCCGGCGGAGAAGTGCCGCTGGTAGGCGGGCATCATGATGTGCCCGACCATGACCGACTGGACGCCGGCCTCGATCATCCCGGAGTAGACCCGGCCGAACGTGGCGTCCCACTCCTCGGTCGTCAGGGAGTTGATCGACGAGGACAGGTGGTGATCGCGCTCGTCCACGCCGTCACCGGGGAAGTGCTTCATCGCGCAGGCAACGCCGGACTCGGCCATGCCGCGCAGGTAGGCCCGCCCGAACTCGAGGACCAGCTCCGGGTCGGCGCCGAAGGCGCGGTTGGAGATGATCGGGTTGCGCCAGTTCATCAGCAGGTCCACGACGGGGGCGAAGGCCCAGTTGCAGCCGATGGCCGACGACTCGACGCCGGAGATCCGGCCCATCTGGTAGGCGTACTCGGCGTCGGCGGTCGCGCCGAGCTTGATGGGGTAGCCGACGTAGGTGCCGTCGGTGCAGGCGCCGTTGCCGCCGGCCTCGGCGTTGGAGGCGATCAGCAGCGGGATGCGGGCGTTCTCCTGCAGGATCCGGTTCTGCTCGTGCACCTCGGCAGCGGTCCCGGGGTTGTACCGGATCGCACCGAACTTATAGGAGTCCAGAACCTCGGTCAGGTACTCGGGGGTCCGGCTAGCGCCCATGTTGACGAACAGCTGGCCGATCTTCTCCTCGACGGTCATCGAGGCGATCGTGCCCTCGACCCAGCGCACCCCCTCGTCATCGAGGTGGTACGGCGTGACGCGCAGATCGACCATGACGGGACCTCCTGGGGTCTGGGATTCGCCGGCTTCGCCCCGGCACTGTGTCCTGTCCCTCGACGCTAGCCGGGTCCGGCGGGTCGTCCCCAGTGGTTGCCGGGGGTTGCCTCAGGTCGACGGGTGCGGCCCCTGCACTCAGCCCGGCGTGCCCCCGGTGCTGCCCCGGACGGCCGCGAGGATGGTGTCGACGGCTTCCTCGATGGACGTGCGGCTGGTGTCGAGCACGAGGTCGTAGCGCCCGGGCTCGCGCGGGTCCCAGCCGTACAGCACGACCGACATGTCCGCGCGGATTTCGTCCTCGGGCTCCTGGCGTCGCGCCGCCTCCGCCAGCGGGATGCCGAGCTCCTCAGCGGCCCGCGCGATGCGGTCCTCGACCGGACCGGTCAGCATCACGTGCACGGTGGCTGGGCGCCCGGCCAGGACGACCGGGCCGTTGCGCCCGACGATCACCCCTCCCGACTCCGCCGCGGCCCATACCCGGAGGTCGTTCTCCTGGACGAGCTCGTGGATCATCCCGTCGGTCGTGGCCTCGTCGTGTGCACCCTCTGGGGCATGGGCGCGGCCCAGGACGTCGATCACTCGATCGAGCATCGCCCGCTCGGCGGGATCGGCGTCGCGGGAGCCCGCCAGCGTCTGCGAGCTGAACGCCTGCGGGTGGTACGGCAGGTCGAGTGCCTCGGCCACCCGGCGACCCACGTTGTCGACACCCGCACCGTACGTGCCGAAGAGGGTCACGACGGGCGTGATCGACGACTCGGTGCTGCCCTGGCTACCCATCGGTCCTCCTTCGGTGGTGAGGCCCGCGTCCGCTCTGCTCCGCATGCCCCACCGTCAGAACTTCAGTACGTGTGCCGCAACAGCTTCGCGACCTCGGGTTGCTGTGACGCCCAGGCAAGGATCTCGTCGGGGAACAGGACCTGCTCCCACTCCGGGGTCTGCCCGGTCCTGCGCTTCCACTCCCGCAACGCCACGTAGGAGTCGCGGCGCCTGTCATCGGTGGCGTAGTGCTGCAGCGAGGCAACCGGGCTCATGTGCGTCCTCCGGTGAGGGTCGTGTCCAGACTGGTATACCGCGTTGGCGGCACTCGGGGCGCCCGGGTGCCATGAGTTGCCATGGGCGTCGTTGACCGGACGGTGCAGGTGGCGCCGCCCATAGGCTGTCCGGCATGAGCGAGCCCGACACACGTGCCGCTGCCCCGCCCGGACCGACAGCTTCCGGCGGGTCCAGGGACGCGACAGACTCCGACGCCCTCGTGCTGTTCGGGGCGACCGGGGACCTCGCGCGCAAGAAGCTGTACTTCGCCCTCTACCACATGGCCGCGGCCGGGAACCTGGGAATCCCGGTGGTGGGGGTCGCGCGATCCGACTGGGACGACGCGCAGTTCGCCTCCCACGTCCGTGCTGCGATCGCCGAGACCGTGGCCGAGCCGGACCCGCAGGTCGTCGAGGAGCTCACCTCCCGTCTGAGCCTCGTCGGCGGCGGTGACTACTCCGAGGTGGGCACCTTCACCCGCCTGCGTGACGAGCTGGAAAGGCTCGGCGCGACGAGTCCGGCGTTCTACCTGGCGATCCCGCCCGACCTGTTCCCCACGGTCATCGAGGCGCTGGCGCGCGAGGGCCTGAACCGGGGCTCGCGTGTCATCGTGGAGAAGCCGTTCGGGCGCAGCCTGTCCTCCGCGCAGGCGCTGAATGCCCTGCTGCACCGGTACTTCGACGAGCACGACATATTCCGGATCGACCACTACCTGGGCAAGGAGGCGGTCGAGGACCTGTTGGTGTTCCGGTTCGCGAACACGTTCCTCGAGCCGATCTGGAACCGCAACTACGTCAAGAGCGTGCAGATCACGATGGCCGAACCGTTCGGCGTGGAGGGCCGCGGCGCCTTCTACGAGGGTGTCGGGGCGCTGCGCGACGTCGTCCAGAACCACCTGCTGCAGGTGGTGGCCATGCTGGCGATGGAGCCCCCGGTCAGCCCGCACGCCGACGCGCTGCGCGATGAGAAGGCCAAGGTGTTCCAGGCGATGCCCTCGCTGGCGCGCGGGGCAGTGGTCCGGGGGCAGTACGACGGCTACCTGGATGAGCCTGGCGTCGCGCCGGGCTCGGATGTCGAGACGTTCGTGGCCTGTCGGTTCGAGATCGACTCGTGGCGCTGGTCCGGTGTCCCGTTCTACGTGCGGGCCGGAAAGGCCATGCCCTGCAACGCCCTCGAGGCGCTGATCGAGCTGCGTGACCCACCGCGGATGCTGTTCGCCGAACCGGGCCTCCCACGCCCGCACGCCAACCTCATCCGGTTCCGCCTCGGTGCCGTCGACGGGGTGACGATGACGGTGCAGGCCAAGCAGCCGGGGCCGGACCTCGTGGCCCAGCCGGTGGACCTTTCCGTGGACTTCGGAGCCAGCCTGGGGGCTCGGATGGGGCCCTACGAGCGTCTCCTGGGGGACGCGATCGTCGGGGACTCCCGCCGGTTCGCACGTGAGGACGGGGTCGAGTGCACCTGGCGCGTGGTCCAACCTGCCCTGGACGACCCGGTGCCGGTGCGGCGGTACGCCCGTGGGACGTGGGGTCCCGCGGAGGCCGACGACCTGCTCGTCAACGACCACTGGCATGATCCGGAATGACCGCAGGCCCGGGGGCCGGTCCGGGCGGCGGGAAGCACTCGCCGGCGCCTGCCGAAGGAGGAGCAGATGACCCAGCACATGCCCGCGACCCTTGGTGTGGTCGGACTGGGCCGGATGGGGGCCAACATCGTGCGCCGCCTGATGGCCGACGGCCACACCGCGGTCGTCCACGACATCGACCCGACCACGGTGGCGGCCCTGGTCGGTGAGGGGGCGGTCGGCGCGGACTCGTTGGCCGACCTTGCCGCGAAGCTGCCGACCCCCCGCGCGGTGTGGGTCATGGTGCCGGCCGGTCGGATCACGCAGGCCACGATCGCGGCCGTGGCCGAGGTGCTGGAGCCCGGGGACACGATCATCGACGGGGGGAACACGCACTACACCGACGACCTGCGCCACGCGGCCACCCTTCGGGAGCGGGGCATCCACCACGTCGATGTCGGCACCAGCGGCGGGGTGTGGGGCGCCGAGCGTGGCTATTGCCTGATGATCGGCGGCGATCCCGAGCCCGTCGGTCGGCTGACCCCGATCTTCGCGTCGCTGGCGCCCGGGGTGGGTGCGGCGGAGCGCACGCCCGGGCGCGCGGGGGACCCGGATGCGGCGGAGCAGGGCTACCTGCACTGCGGGCCCAACGGGGCCGGGCACTTCGTGAAGATGGTCCACAACGGCATCGAGTACGGGCTGATGGCTGCCTACGCCGAGGGCCTGAACATCCTGGCCAACGCCGACGCGGGACTGCGAACCCGGGATGCCGACGCCGAGACCGCGCCCCTGGAGCACCCGGAGCACTACCAGTACGACCTGGACATCCCCGCGATCACCGAGGTGTGGCGGCGCGGTTCGGTCGTCGGGTCGTGGCTGCTGGACCTGACCGCCTCAGCCCTGCACGCCTCCCCGGAGCTGGCCGAGTTCTCCGGGCGGGTCTCGGACTCCGGGGAGGGCCGCTGGACCGCGGTGGCCGCCATCGACGAGGGCGTGCCCGCCCCGGTCCTGACCGCCGCCGTGCAGTCCCGGTTCGACTCCCAGGGATCGGCCGTCTACGCCAACAAGGTCGTCTCCGCGATGCGCAAGCAGTTCGGCGGCCACCACGAGAAGACCGGATGACCCATCCCGGGGTGCGGGTGGAGGTGCTGCCCGACGCCGCCACTGCCGCATCCGCGGCGGCCGCCGAGATGGCCCTGCGCGCCCGTGATGCCGTCGCCGACCACGGGTCGTTCACCCTGGCGGTCTCCGGTGGCCGCAGCCCGTGGCTCATGCTCGCCGAGCTCGCCGACCACGACATGCCCTGGGCGCAGACCTCGATCTACCAGGTCGACGAGCGCATCGGTCCGGCCGAAGATCCGCTGCGCAACCTGACCGGCCTGCGCCGGGCGCTGCCGCCCGACTGCCCGGCGCGCGTGGTCCCGATGCCCGTCGAGGCCGACGATCTCCTCGCGGCCTGCGAGGACTACACCGCGGCGCTGCCGGCCACCCTGGACCTGGTCCAGCTGGGCCTGGGGCCAGACGGCCACACCGCGTCGCTGATCCCGGGCGACCCGGTGCTCGGCGTCACCGACCGCGATGTGGCCCTGACTGGGGTCTACCAGGATCGGCGCCGGATGACGGTGACCTACCCACGTCTCGCCCGGGCCGGGGCGATCCTCTGGCTGGTCACCGGGTCCGAGAAGCAGGTGGCGGTCGCCCAGCTGCTCGCTCGCGACCCGGGGATCCCCGCATCCGGGGTGACGGTCACCGACCAGGTCCTGTTCTGCGACTCCCAGGCCGCAGGGCGCGCCTGACGGCAACGGCCTGGGGGCGGCGCCTGCCTCCGGACGAGCTCACGTCGCTGGCAACCGAAGGCAACTCGTTGCCCCCGAGGGGCGCAAGGCCGTTGACTCGTACCAGCCGGTAGCCCCGGCTCGCAGAGTTCGTCGCCCCAAGGAGTTGTCGTGAGCACACCCTCGTCCGATGCCCAGTTCCCCCCGGTTGCGCAGGTCCTGGTCGACTTCGTCCCCGGTCACGACTTCTTCGTCGGCGTGGACTCCGACGGCTGTGCGTTCGACGCCATGGACATCAAGCACCTGGAGTGCTTCACGCCCTCCTACATCAAGTACTGGGACCTGCAGCCGATCTCCACGCTGGCCCGCGAGACGGCCATCTTCGTCAACCTGCACTCCACGACCCGTGGGCTGAACCGCTGGATCGCCCTCAAGCAGGTCCTTGACCTGCTGCGCGACCGTGTGGAGGTCGCCGAACGCGGCTTCGAGGTCCCGGCGGGCACCGAGCTGCAGGCGTTCCTGGACTCCCCGTACCCGCTGTCCGACGCAGGCGTCGCCGCCTTCGCCACGGAGCACCCGTCCGAGGAGATCGAGCGGGCGATCCGGTGGGGCAACGGCGTCAATGCCGCCATCGCCGACATGGTGCACAACTGCGGGCCGTTCGTCGGCGTGCGCGAGGCGTTCGAGGCGATGCAGCCCGACGTCGACTGCATGACCGTCTCCGCGACTCCGGTCGAGGCGCTGGTCCGTGAGTGGAACGAGCACGGCTTGGCCCAGTACGTGAGGGTCATCGCCGGCCAGGAGATGGGCTCGAAGGCCCAGCATGTGCAGTACGCCGCCAAGGGCAAGTACCCCGATGACCAGCACATCATGCTCATCGGCGACGCCCCGGGCGACCGCGACGCGGCCGCCAAGGAGGGCGTCCTGTACTACCCGATCAATCCCGGCAAGGAGAAGGAGTCCTGGATCCGCTTCACCGATGAGGCGCTGCCGAAGTTCCTTGACGGCACGTTCGCCGGCGCCTACCAGCGGGCGCTCATCGAGGAGTTCGAGTCCTACCTGCCCTCCGAGGTGCCGTGGGAGACCCTCTCGGGCAGCCGCACGTTCGTGCAGCCCGTGGTCTCGAAGTAGCTGCTGACCCCAATCAACGACTTGCACACAACCGCACAGACCATAGAAGGGTGGCACCTCACATGCCAGAGCTCGTAGACCTCACCGCGACGCCGTACGGCCTCGACACGTCGCAGATCGACTGGGTCGAGGAGACCCTGGCCGCCATGACCGACGAGGAGAAGGTCGGCCAGCTCTTCGTCAACCTGTTCCACTTCGGCGCCGACGTGTTCAGCGGCAACGAGCTGAGCAACGCCGAGATCCTGGCCAAGTACCACATCGGTGGTGCCCGGTACCACGGCGGCAAGTCGGCGGACGTGCAGGCGCTGCTCAACCAGCTGCAGGCCGATTCGCGGATCCCGCTGCTGATCGCCGCCAACTGCGACGCCGGCGGGAACGGTGCCTGCTCCGACGGCACCTACATCGCCTCCGGTGCCCAGTGCGAGGCGTCCGGTGACCCGACCGTGGCCTACAACGCCGGGCTGGTGTCCGCACGCGAGGCGACCGCGCTGGGCGTCAACGTCAACTTCGACCCCTGTGTCGACATCCTGTTCAACTGGCGCAACACGATCGTGAACACGCGCGCCTACGGCACCGACGCCGACACGGTCATCCGGCACACGAGCGCCTACATCGAGGGTCTGAACGCCGAGCGCGAGATCGTCACGTGCATCAAGCACTTCCCCGGCGACGGCACCGAGGAGCGCGACCAGCACCTGGTGCTCGGGGTCAACGAGCTCACCCCGGAGCAGTGGGACGACTCGTTCGGCCGGGTGTACCGCACCCACATCGACAACGGCGTCGAGATGATCATGGCCGGCCACATCGCGCTGCCCGAGTACCAGAAGAAGCTCGACTCGTCGCTGGCCGACGCCGACATCCTGCCTGCCACCCTGGCCCCCGAGCTGCTGCAGGGCCTGCTCAAGACCCAGCTGGGATTCAACGGCGTCGTGATCACCGATGCCAGCCACATGCTCGGCATGAGCTCGGCCATGCGCCGCGAGGATTACGTGCCGGGCGCGATCGCCGCCGGCTGCGACCTGTTCCTGTTCTTCAACGACATCGACGAGGACTTCGGGTTCATGCTCAAGGGCCTGCGTGAGGGTGTGATCACCGCCGAGCGGATGGACGACGCGGTCCGTCGCGTCTTGGGCCTGAAGGCGAAGCTCAACCTGCACGTGAAGGCCGCCGACGGGACGCTGCAGAAGGCGCCCGAGGAGCTGGCCGTCGTCGGGTGCGAGGAGCACCTGGTGATGCGCGCCGACGCCGCCGACAAGGGCATCACGCTGGTCAAGAACACCCTCGACCAGCTGCCGCTGGACCCCGTGAAGCACCGGCGCATCCGGCTGTACTACCTGTCCGGCGAGGTCGGCGGGATCTACGAGGCCGGCTCGGGCACCCTCGACGGCTTCGTCAGCGAGCTTGAGAGCCGCGGGTTCGAGGTCACGGTCAACGACGGCAACACCCGGGTCAAGGGCCCGACCCTGAAGTACCGCGACGAGGTCGACGCCGCGCTGATCGTCGCCGACATCGTGGGGTACGGCGCGGAGAACAACTACCGGATCCGCTGGAAGCTCGCGATGAGCAACGAGTGCCCGTGGTACGTGTGGGAGGTCCCCACGTTCATGGTGTCGCTGAACTTCACGACCCACCTGCACGACGCAACCATGGTCAAGTGCCTGGTGAACGCGTACCACAACAACCCGGAAACGATCCGGCAGACCGTCGACAAGCTCATGGGACTCTCGGAGTTCACGGGCACGCCCAACGAGCTGGTGTGGGCCGACAAGTGGCAGGCCCGACTCTGAGCCCAACGCGCCACCTCACGGAGCCGGTTCCCTGTTGTCAGGGCACCGGCTCCGTGCTGTGGGCGCGGCGCTATCGGATGGCAGACGCGGAAGGTCCACGAAGGACCAGAGCCGGTCAACTGCGGTAGTCAAGGCAACTGGTGGCAACCGGTGTCTTAGGAGGGCTCTGCGCTGCCTTACTTCCTTCACCCAGCCCTACCACCGGAGGAAACGATGAAGCGCTACACCCTCAAAGCAGCCGCGTTGACCGCGGTCGCTGCCCTCACCCTCGCTGCATGCGGGGGCGGGTCCGACACCCCATCCACCGCAGCCAGCGGCAGCGCTGGTGCGGCGGCCGGATCCATCCCACTCACCCTCGGGGTGCTCCAGGAGCCGGCCTCCTGGGATCCCGCACAGGCCCACGTCGGTCATCAGCTGCAGCCGTTCCAGGTTCCCTATGACACCTTGATCCTGCGCAATCCCGATGGCGCCTATGCGCCGATGCTGGCCACCGAGTGGGGCTACACCGACGACACCAACCTGGTCTTCCAGCTGAAGCTGCGCGAAAGCGTCACCTTCTCCGACGGGACCCCGTTCGACGCCGAGGCGGTCAAGGCCAACCTTGAGCACTTCGCCGCGGACAACGGCAAGCAGGCCGCCCAGGTTGCGGCTGTCGAGTCCGTCACCGTCGTGGACCCGACGACCGTCGAGGTGAACCTCAAGCAGCAGGACCCGGCGTTCGAGTACTACATGAGCCAGGCCGCCGGCCTGATGGGAAGCCCGAAGTCGCTGGGCACCGATGAGATGGATCGCGTGCCCGTCGGCACCGGCCCGTACGTCATGGTGGAGGGCGAGTCCGTCGTGGGCTCGCAGTACGTGTTCACCCCGCGTGAGGGCTACTGGGATCCCGCGCTGCAGAAGTTCAACAAGATCACGCTGAAGCTGCTCGCCGACGGCACCTCCCGGGTCAACGCGCTGCAGTCGGGCGAAGTTGACGCCACCCTGATCGACGCCGCCGGCGTGTCCCAGGCTGATTCGTCGGGCAAGGCCAAGCTGCAGTACCCGGTCGACTGGCAGGGCCTGCTCCTGTTCGATCGCGACGGCAAGGTGTCCGAGCCGCTGGCCGACGTGAAGGTCCGCCAGGCGATCAACCACGCCTTCAACCGCCAGGCCCTCCTGGACGCTCTGTCCGGCGGGTTCGGAAAGCCCACGAGCCAGGTCTTCGGCCCGGAGAGCGGAGCCTGGCTGCCCGAGCTCGAGGACCGCTACCCCTACGACCCCGAGAAGGCGAAGGCCCTGCTGGCCGAGGCCGGATACGCCAGCGGCGTCGAGATCGAGATGCCCGTTGTCGGTGGGATCTCGGACACCATCATGACCGCCGTCACGCAGCAGCTGGCCGACGTCGGCATCACGGTGAACCTGACCAGCGTGCCGATCGCGGACTACCAGGGCGAGCTGGGGGCGGGCAAGTTCCCGGCCGCATGGTTCAGCCTCTTCCAGGGCGTGCCCTGGGTTGCCATCAACCAGATGATCACCCCGACCGCGCTGTACAACCCGTTCCAGACGACGAACTCCGAGATCGAGGGTCTCATCACCGCCGTCCGCGATGGCGGCGCCCAGTCGGATGCCAACGCCCAGGAGGTCAACAAGTACGTGACCGAGAACGCTTGGTTCGCCCCCTGGTTCCGGCCCGACCAGCTGTACTTCTACGACGCCGCCAAGATCACGGTGACGCCGCAGATCCAGATGGCCGTTCCCGCGATCTACAACTACGCGCCGGCCTCCTGAGGCCACCTCCTGCGGGGGCGGGCCACCGCCCCCGCAGGACTCCTTCTCCCACAGCATCTCCCCCAGCATCTCCCCCAGCATCTCCCCGCATCGCACCCAAGGAGCCGCATGCTCACCTTCGTCCTCAAACGCCTCGCCTCGGGCTTCGTGGTGCTCTTCGCGGTGGCCTGCCTGACCTTCGTCCTGCTCTACGCCTCCAGCGGCAATGTCGCGCGGAACATCCTCGGCGATCAGGCCACGGCCGAGGCCGTCGCCGCCAAGGAGGCCCAGCTGGGGCTCGACCAGCCTCTGCTCGCCCGACTGGGTGACTGGTGGGGCAGTGCGCTGCAGGGCGACTTCGGGAAGTCCTGGTTCACCAACGAGCCGGTCTTCGACGCCATCAGCAGCCGCCTGGCCGTCACCCTGGCGATGGTGGTCACGGCCATCGTGCTCATCGCCATCGTGGCGACCCTGCTGGGCGTGACCGCGGCCGTGAAGCGCGGCTGGGTCGACCGGCTCGTGCAGGTCCTCGCCGTGGTCGGAGCCTCGATGCCTGGCTTCATCATCGGCGTGTTCCTCGTGTGGCTGTTCGCCCTGCAGCTGGGCTGGTTCGATGCGGTCTCCACGATCGCGCCCGGGGCCGGGGCCACCGCCTGGTTCACCTCGCTCGCGCTGCCCATCATCGCGCTGGTGATCAACGGCGTGGCCAGCTCCGCACAACAGATCCGCAGCGCGTTCATCAAGCAGCTCGAGCTGGACTACGTGCGCACGTTGCGCAGTCGGGGCATCCCCGAGCGGGAGATCCTGTTCAAGCACGTGCTCCGTGCAGCAGCCCCCGCGGGCCTGACCGTGCTCAGCCTCCAGTTCATCGCCCTGCTCGGCGGGGTGGTCATCATCGAGTCGATCTTCGCAATCCCCGGCATGGGCCGGCTCGCGGTCAGTGCGACGACCCAGAGCGACCTCCCGCTGGTCATGGGCGTGGTCGTCTACACCGTTGTCATCGTCATCATCGTCAACATGCTGGTCGACATCGCAAACGGCTGGCTCAACCCCAAGGTGCGTGTGTCATGAGCCAGGCCCCCTCCGGCGGTCAGACCGGGACCGTCGTCCGCGAAGGCGTGTTCCGCCGCATGCTGCACAATCCCATGGCCGTGATCGCCCTCGCGATCCTCGTCACGGTGATCGTCGTAGCCGTCCTCGCGGCGCTGCTCGCCCCCGCGGACCCCAACTACGCCGACATCCTCAACGTCCTGGCGCCACCAGGCGGCGAGCATCTGCTCGGCACCGACAGCGCGGGTCGTGACATCCTCAGCCGGCTGCTGTACGGCGCGCGGATCACGCTGCTCTCGGCGGCACTCGCGGCCGCCGTCGCGATCCTGATCGGCCTGCCCTCCGGGCTCATCGCCGGCTACTACGGGGGCCGGTTCGACGGGTTCGCCGGATGGGTGGTCAACATCCTGCTGGCGCTGCCCTCGATGATCGTGCTGCTGGCGGTGCGTGCCGCCCTCGGCCCGTCGGTCTGGATCGCGATGATGGTCTTCGGCGTGCTGCTCAGCCCCGGGTACTTCCGCCTGACCCGCACCGCGGTGCAGTCGGTGCGCAACGAGCTCTACGTCGACGCAGCCCGGGTTGCCGGGCTCTCCGACGCCCGCATCATCACCCGGCACATCCTGTCGGTGGTCCGCGCCCCGATCATCATCCAGACCGCGCTCGTGTGCGGCATCGCCATCGCCATCCAGTCGGCCCTGGAGTTCCTCGGACTCGGCGACCCAACCGTGGCCACCTGGGGTGTCATGGTCAACGACGGGTTCCGGAACATCTACCGGGCGCCCTTGATGCTGATCTGGCCCACGCTGGCCATCTCGCTGACGATCGGCGCCTTCGTCCTTCTCGGCAATGCCCTGCGCGACGCCCTGGAGGACCAGGTGAAGGTCAAGGAGAAGACCCCGACCGAGGGCCCGGCCGTGCCGAGACGGGTCGCACGCAACGCCGCGCCCGTTCCGGTTGAGCCCGGCACCGAGCACCACCTGCTCAAGGTCACCGACCTGGCGATCGCCTACCCGCAGGGGGACGGCACCCGCAAGACCGTCGTGGACGGCGTCAGCTTCCACGTGGATCGCGGCGAGGTCCTGGGCATCGTGGGCGAGTCCGGGTCCGGCAAGTCGCAGACCGCCTTCGCGATACTCGGACTCCTGCCGGACAACGCGATCATCACCAAGGGCTCGATCCAGTTCGACGGCCAGTACACCGTCGCCCCCGGGGACCCGACGGTGCTTCCCGGACGCCTGGCCCCGTTGCGCGGCAAGCGGATCGCCTACATCCCCCAGGAGCCCATGAGCAACCTGGACCCCTCGTTCACGATCGGCTCCCAACTGGTCCGTCCGATGCGGCTGAACCTCGGGTTGTCGAAGGCAGAGGCCCGGGAGCGGGCACTGGACCTGCTGAGCAAGGTGGGCATCAAGGACCCGAGGCGCACGTACAAGGCCTACCCCCACGAAGTCTCCGGCGGCATGGCCCAACGTGTCCTGATCGCTGGGGCGATCAGCTGCGACCCGGACCTGATCATCGCCGACGAGCCGACGACCGCCCTCGACGTCACCGTCCAGGCGGAGGTGCTGGACCTGGTCCGTGACCTGCAGCGCCAGCTCGGCCAGGGCCTGATCGTGGTGACCCACAACTTCGGCGTGGTCGCCGACATCTGCGACCGCGTCGTCGTGATGCAGGACGGCGCGTTGGTCGACGAGGGCGACGTGCGCACGATCCTGCGGACCCCGGAGCACCCGTACACCCAGATGTTGCTCGAATCGATGTTGGAAGGCAAGGAGCCCATGTCGAGGCTGCTCGTCGACACCCCCCAGGAGGCACGCGATGTCCGCACCACTGTCTGAGGCCCCCGTGGGGGACCTGCTGAACATCGACGACCTGGTCGTCGCCTACCCCACCAAGGGTTGGCGGTCGGAGCCGTTCCGCGTCCTGCACGGCGTCTCGTTGGCGGTCCAGCCCGGTGAGACTGTCGGCCTGGTCGGCGAGTCCGGCAGCGGCAAGACCACCATCGGCCGGGCGGTGCTCGGCCTGGCTCCGGTCACTGCCGGAACCATCACCTTCGACGGTCGCGACATCGGCCACGCATCGCGTGCTGAACGGCGCCGGCTGAGCCGGGACCTGCAGGTGGTCTTCCAGGACCCCTACACCTCATTGAACCCGGCCATGACGATCGGCGACATCCTCTCCGAGCCCCTGGGGATCCAGGGGATCAAGGGGGCGGACGCACGGGCCCGGGTCAAGGAGCTGCTCGATCGGGTGAAGCTGCCAGTCGACGCCATGGACCGGCTGCCGCGCGAGTTCTCCGGCGGCCAGCGCCAGCGGGTCGCCATCGCCCGGGCCCTGGCCCTGCGGCCGAAGCTGATCGTCTGCGACGAGCCGGTCAGCGCCCTGGACCTGGCAACCCAGGCCCGCGTCCTGGACCTCCTGCTGGAGATCCAGGAGATCACCGGGGTGTCCTACCTCTTCATCTCCCACGACCTCGACGTGGTGCGCCACCTCAGCCACCGCGTGGCCGTCCTCTACAAGGGTGTCATCGTGGAACAGGGCGATGCCGAGCAGGTCACCCAGACTCCGGTCCACCCCTACACCAAGCGACTGCTGTTCGCCTCGCCCGTGCCAGACCCCGATCGGCAGGCCGAGCGCCGCGACCAGCGGCGGGCCTTCACGGCGGAGAACCCGGACATCGAGGCCGCCTGAAGCTGTGGGGCCGGGAGCATCCCGAGCCCCGTCCGTCCGGTTCCTTGGCGATGTCTCGTCGTTCGGCGAGACAGGTATCGCTGAGGCGGCGATTCATACATCAGTGATGCGGCCGAACGTGCATTAGGGCGCGTTCGTGACCACCTACCTGCCCCGATGGGTCGATCGCTGGCTCCGTGAGTTGATGGCTGAGGTGCCGGCGATCATGATCACTGGGCCGCGGGCATGCGGCAAGACAACGTCCGCTGCGCGTGCCGTGCGCTCGGTGGTCCGACTGGATGTCCCCGAGACCGCATCGGCGTTCCGCCTGAGGCCGGAGTGACCCCCGAGGTTGCGTTCCGGTCCGGGGATCTCCTCGGTCGGCTCGTCGAGACCTTCGTGGTCGCCCAGTTGCGGCCCCTGATCGGCGAGCCGACCTCAGGGGTGGTGCTCAGCCACGTGCGGCAACGCGCCGACGGTCGTGAGATCGACCTGATCATCGAGCGCCGGGACGGGTCTCTGATCGCCATCGAGGTCAAGGCCTCCGCGCAACCCACCCAGGCGGACGCCCGGCACCTGGCATGGCTGCGGGATTGCCTCGGCACGGACTTTGCGGAGGGATGGGTGCTGCACGCCGGATCCGTGGACATGTCGCTGGGCGACCGCCTGCGCGCGGCTCCGATCTCGGCGCTGTGGGCCGACGGCGCCGGACACTCGGGGCCACCCCGCCGGGAGCCCGGACGAGGTGCCGGCAGTCAGCGGCGCACGCGGGCGTTGCCGGCCCAGATGCTCCAGACCTGGTCCTCGTCGGCGGGCACGGCGTAGTCGGTGAGGAAGGTCGCAGCCAGGGCGCCGCTGGCCCAGCCGAACTGCAGGCAGCGTTCCGGGTCCCAGTCGCGCAGGATGCCGTAGAGCATCCCGCCGACGAAGCCGTCGCCGCCGCCGATCCGGTCCACCACGCCGATCTCACGGGGCTCGGCGACGTGGAATTGGCCGTCGGCGTAGATAAGGCCACCCCACAGGTGCTGGTTTGCGCTGACCACCTCGCGCAGCGTGTTGGCGAACCAGGATGCGTTCGGGTAGGCCGCGTGGACCCGGCCGATCATCTCCTTGAAGCCCTCGATCTTCCCCGACAGGCCCTCGCCGCCGGCCTCCGGACCGGCAATGCCCAGGGCGAGCTGGAAGTCCTCCTCGTTGCCGATCAGGATGTCCGAGACGCTGGCGATCTCGCTGAAGACCGCGCTGAGCTCGGCCTCGCGGCCCTCCCAGAACGACGCCCGATGGTTGATGTCGAACGAGATGCGGGTGCCGTGCTGCTTGGCGGCGCGGGCCAGCTCGAGGCAGAACGTGCTGGCCTCCGGCGACAGCGCGGCGATGACCCCGGACAGGTGCAGCACCTGGGCTCCCTCGGTGCCGAGGATCCGGTCGAGGTCGAAGTCGGCGACGCTCAGCGTGCGCCCGACCTCTCCGGCGCGGTCGTTGTGCACGCGGGGGCCGCGGTTGCCGGCACCGCTGTCGGCGATGTTGAACTGGTGCCGGTAGCCCCAGGCGCCGCCCTGGGGGACCTCGGGTCCCTCGAAGGCCATATGTCGGGCCGCCAGGTCGCTCTTGATGATCTGGGCGATCGGGCTGCCCTCGACGAAGGCCGTGAGGACCTTCACCGGCAATCCGAGGTGGGAGGCGATGCTGGCGACGTTGGTCTCGGCCGACGTGGCGTGCATGGTGAAGGTCCGGCTGCTGTGCACGGGCTGGCCGTTGTCGGGGGTGATCCGTACGCCCATGCTGGTGGGCGTGATCATCGCCCAGGCGGCGTCCTGTCGAAGGTCCATGATGTGGTGTTCCCCTTCCGGGTGGTTCGGTGGGCGGGTGGGTCCGGATGCCTGGGGGCGCCCGGTCGAGCGGTTGGTCGGTGGGTCAGGTGAACAGTCGGGCCACCTCGTCGTAGGCGGCCAGCAGGCCGGGCACCGAGGCGCGCAGTCCCTTGTACAGGGCGATCTCGGCCGGGCTGGCCACCTCGGGGATCTCGAGGGGCCGGGCGTCCAGCGGAGGGCTCAGGGCCTCGAGGGCAGCGCCGAGGTCGCCAGCTCGCCCGAGCGCGACCAGGCCGAGGGTGGCCACACCGAGCGCAGAGCCCTCGGCTCCCGTGGTGACGGTGAGCGGCCGGCCGATCGCCCCGGCCAGCACGCGCCGCCAGAGCATCGAGCGCAGGGCCCCGCCGGTGGCCCGGACGGAGGTGACTGGCGCGATCCGGTCGAGTGCCTCGACGATGGTCGACAGCTGCAGGGCGACGCCCTCGACGGTGGCCCGGACGAAGTGTCCGGTGGTGTGGCCGTGCCGGATCCCGAGGTAGGCCCCGGCCAGGTCGGGGTCCCAGAGCGGCGCCCGCTCGGCCAGCAGGTAGGGCAGCATGAGCAGGCCCTCGCTGCCAGGCGGGACGGCCT
>JBAVKQ010000244.1:0-4891 GCA_049688395.1 Candidatus Nanopelagicales bacterium | reverse complement strand
GGCAGCGGGCACGCTCGGGGGAGCGCCGCTGCGGTTCACCTGGGAGCCGATCGCCGGCTCCGCGGCGTTCCATCACCCGGACCTGGCGAAGACCGCCGATTGCGCGCTGGCCCAGATCGAGGCCCTGGGGCTCACGCTGCCCGATCACGGCGATGCCCGCATCCACGACCCGGCCACGGGTGCGGACCTGCCGCGCGAGGGTGCCCTGGCGGCGGTGGTGCGCTCGGTGCTCGCCCAGCCGCACGATTGGGCCGGGACCCTGGCGGCGGCTGTCCCAGCCGGGTCCGTGGCCGTGCTGACCAGCGCGCTGGGGTCGCTGCTCGGGGAGTCGAGCAACGTCCTGCGCGGGCGCGGCGCACTGCTGCTGGACCCGGCCACGGCGCCGGGCCGCACCGCGCTGTTCAGCCCCGGCCGGGGTCCGGTGATCCCCGAGACCTACGCCCGGTTCGCCCCGCGGGTCGTGCGGGCCGCCGACGGAACGCTGCGCCTGAGCACCCGGCACACCCGACGCTCCGGGCGCTCGCCGATGATCCTGCCCGGGATGACCCCCTCGACCGCCGAGGCGCCCATCGTGGTCGCGGCCGCCAACGGCGGGCACGTGGCCGAGCTCGCCGGCGGCGGGCAGGTCAACCAGCGCATCCTCACCGAGCGGATCGCCGAGCTGGTCGAGGGTCTGGCCCCGGGACAGGAGGTCGTGTTCAACGCCCTGCACCTGGACCCCTACCTGTGGAACCTGCACCTGGGCCGCGACCGGCTGGTCCAGCGGGCCCGGGCAGCCGGAGCACCCATCAACGGAGTCACCATCTCGGCCGGCATCCCGGAACGTGCCGAGGCGCTGGCCCTGCTCGACGAGCTCAACGAGGCCGGCATCTGGCTCAACGCGTTCAAGCCCGGCACGGTCGCCGGCGTGCAGGAGGTGCTCGAGATCGCCGCGGCCACCGCCCATCCGGTCTGGATCCACCTCGAGGGCGGCGCCGCCGGCGGGCACCACTCGTGGGAGGACCTCGACGAGCTGCTGCTGGCCACCTACCACCTCATCCGCGAGCACGACAACGTGACCCTGGCCGTCGGCGGCGGGATCGCCGACCCGCAGCGCGCCGGCGCCCTGCTGACCGGCACCTGGTCACTGGCGCACGGCGCCCCGAAGATGCCGGTGGACGCCATCCTGCTGGGGACCGTCACGATGGCCACGGCGGAGTCCACCGCCTCGGACTCGGTCAAGGCCGCCCTGGCCGCGACCCCCGGCCACGACGGCTGGGTCACCCGCGGCGCGATCGCCGGCGGGACGACCTCCGGGCGCTCCGGCCTGGATGCCGACATCCACTTCCTGGCCAACAGCGCCGCCCGTGCGGCCGCGCTGCTCGACGAGGTTGCCGGCGACGCCGCCGAGGTGGCTGCCCGCCGCCCGGAGATCGTCGCGGCGCTGGCGGCCACGGCCAAGCCCTACTTCGGCGACGTCGCGGACATGACCTACGCCGAGCTGCTCGAGCGGTTCGTGGCGCTGACCGCCCTGGGTCGGCACGGTCGCTACGAGGACGGCGCCTGGCTGGACCCGACCCACCGCGCCCGGTTCGTCGCCCTGCTGCAACGGGCCGAGGCGCGCCTGGACCCGGTGGACTCCGGGCCGATCCCGACCCGGTTCGCCGATCCCGAGTCGGTCGACGATCCCGCGGCTGCGCTGACCGCCCTGATGCAGGCGCATCCGGCGGCGCGGACGGCGCTGCTGCACCCGGCGGACGTCGCGCACTTCCTGACCGTGGCCCGGATGCCCGGCAAGCCGGTCCCCTTCGTCCCGGTGCTCGACGCCGACGTGCGCCGCTGGTACCAGTCGGACTCCCTGTGGCAGTCGCACAGCGACCGCTACGACGCCGACCAGGTCCTGATCATCCCCGGCCCGATCGCCGTGGCCGGGATCAGTCGCGTGGACGAGCCCGTCGCGGACCTGCTCGACCGGTTCGAGACCACCGTGGCCGAGTCGCTGGCCGAGCGGCTGGCCGAGGAGGTGGTGGACGTGCGTGCCGCTCAGACCGACGCCCGCGACGTCGTGGCGTTCCGCCTCGGCCAGAGCCCGGCCGTACCGGCCGCCGGCCCGGAGGCCCTGCTGGCCGCCGCGCTGGCCGCGCCGACCTGGACCTGGCTCGGTACCAGCCGGCCCAACCCGCTGCACCGGATCGGCCCGGTGGCGCAGTGGTCGCTGCTCGGCGGCTGCGCCACCTGGTCGACCGGCCAGGGGGAGACGGCCGCGCTGTGCGCCCAGGACGGTCCCGCCGCCCTGAGCCTCACCCTGCACTGGCCCGACCTCGGGCTGCCCGGTGATGGCGAGCTGCTCATCCCGATCGAGGTCCGCATCCAGGCCGGGGTGATCACCTTCGCCGTCACCGAGGCGGGTCTGGCCAGCGCGGGCAGTGGGTTGCTGGCGATGTTCGCCGGGGGCACCGACAGCCCGACCGATCAGCGGGAGCTGGCCGCCGCGCACGCCGCCACGGTCGGCGCGGCCGGCCCGTTGCCCGATCGCGTGATGGCCACCCTGTGGCCGCACGTCTTCGCGGCCCTGGCCGAGGCCGGCCTGGCGTCGAGCATCTTCGACCTGGTGCACCTGCGCCACGAGATCGCGGTGGCGGGGACGACCGGCGCCGAGGCCCCGGTGGAGGTCCCGGTGGAGGTCAGCGCGGCGCAGGTGCACGGCACCGACGGTGGCCTGGTCATCGGTGTCGAATCCCGCGCTGCGGGCAATTCGGTGCGGGATCAGTTCTTCGTCCGGCGCGTCGCGGTGGACGAGACCCGCCCGGTGATCCCTGCCTCCGACGCGGCGAACCCGGCCGGCGCGACCGGCACGCCGAACGGCACACCGATCCGCACGCTGGGCACGCTCACCATCCCCGCCCCCAGCCGGCTGGAGTCCTTCGCCACGGTCAGCGGTGACGCCAACCCGATCCACCGCAGTGACCTGCTCGCCCGATTCGTCGGCCTGCCCGGACGGATCGTGCACGGGATGTGGACCTCGGCCGCGGCGACCCGTGCCGTGCTGGAACTGGCCGCCGACGGCGACCCGGACCGGCTGCGCGACTGGTCGATCGACTTCGTCGCCCCGGTCCGCCCCGGCCAGTCGGTGACGTTCACCGTCACCCGGGTCGGCATGCGCGCGGGCGCCCGCAGCGTCGAGGTGCACGCCGGCACCGAGGACGGGGTCGTCGCGGTCGGCACGGCCGTCGTGGCCCCGCCACGCACCATGTACGTGTTCCCCGGCCAGGGCATCCAGTCCCCTGGGATGGGGATGGATGGCTATGCGGCCTCGGCTGCCGCCCGCGCCACCTGGGACCGGGCCGACGTGCACACCCGCGCCCAGCTCGGGTTCTCGATCCTGACGGTCGTGCGCGAGAATCCGACGACGATCCGGGCCGGGGCGGTCACCTACCGGCATCCCGCCGGCGTGCTGCACCTGACCCAGTTCACCCAGGTCGCGATGGCCACACTGGCCGCCGCCCAGGTCGCGCAGCTGCGCGAGGCCGGGGTGTTCGACCCGAACGCGGCCGTCGCCGGCCACTCGGTCGGGGAGTACAACGCGCTGGCGGCCTGCTCCTCGGTGCTGTCCCTGGAGGCGGTCGTGGAGCTGGTGTTCGCCCGCGGTCTGGGCATGCACGGATTGGTCGCCCGCGACGAGCACGGGGCGTCGGACTACGGCTTGGCGGTCGTCCGCCCGCATCTGGCCGGCCTGACCCATGTCCAGGCCCAGGCGCAGGTCGATGCCGTCGCGCACGAGACCGGCGGGCTCTGCGAGATCGTCAACCACAATCTGCGCGGCAAGCAGTACGCCGTGGCCGGGACCACCGCGGCGCTGGCCGAGCTGGCCGCTCGCCTGGGCCCCGGCCGGCCGGGACGCGCACCACTGATCGCGGTCCCCGGCATCGACGTGCCGTTCCACTCCTCGGCGCTGCGCGGGGGAGTGGACGACTTCCGCGGCCACCTGCTCGACAAGCTCCCCGAGCGGATCGACGCCAGTGCCCTGGTGGGCCGGTACGTGCCCAACCTGTACCCGGTCGCCTTCGGGCTGGACCGCCAGTACGTCGAGGGCGTCCTGGGCGCCTGCGACTCCCCGGTGCTGGTCGCGCTCCTCGCGGACTGGCAGCGGTCCAGCGCAGATCCCGACGCGCTGGCCCGCACGCTGCTGGTCGAGCTGCTCGCCTGGCAGTTCGCCTCGCCGGTGCGCTGGATCGAGACCTTCGAGCTGATGTGCACCCCGACCGCCGAGGGTGGGCTGGGTGTCGAGCGCATCGTGGAGGTGGGCGTGGGACATGCCCCGACACTGGCCAACCTCGCCAAGGGCTCGCTGGCCCTGCCGACCCACCACGGGGCCAGGCCCGAGGTGCGCAACATCGAGGTCGACATCGAGGCCGTGTTCGAGTCGGACGTGGACCCCGCGCCTGTCGCAGAGCCGGACGTCGCTGAGCCGGACGTCGCAGAGGCGCCGGTCGGCAGCCCGGCCGCAGCCAGCCCGGCGCCGGGGAACGCTGCGAGCGCCGCCGACCTGCCGGTGGACCACTCCACGGCCCTGGCAGCCCTGCTCGCCCTGCGGGTCGGGGTTCGGGTCGACCAGCTCGGCAACGACTCGATCGAGTCGCTGGTCGACGGTGCGTCCAGCCGACGCAACCAGGTCCTGATGGACCTCGGCAAGGAGTTCGGGGTGCCGGCCATCGACGGTGCCCACGAGGCGCCCCTGGCCGAGTTGACCGCAGCCCTGGCTGAGCGCTCGGCCGGCTACCGCTACCCGGGTCCGGTCCTCGGGTCCGCGGTGTCGGGGGCGCTGACCGCGGCCCTCGGCCCCCTGGGCGCCACCGCCTCGACCCTGGCGCGCCGGGTCTCGGGGCACTGGGGGCGCGACACGGGCTGGGCC
>JBAVKQ010000243.1:0-4118 GCA_049688395.1 Candidatus Nanopelagicales bacterium | reverse complement strand
GGCCCAGCCGGCCGGAGGAGGTCGTCGGGGTCGGGGTCGGCCGGCTCGCCGGGCTCGTCCGGGGCCGGGCCGGGCGGCATGGCGGGCACGTCCGACGCTGGTCCGGGCCGCGTGGCGGGATCGTCGGAGGCTGGTCGGGGCGGCGTGGCGAGCCGGTCGGGCGCCGGCACCTGCTCGTCTACGGGCACGGCACCCCCGGTGCCGGCGAGAAGTGCGGCGAACGGATTGGCGGCGTCGATGGCACGGGCGTCGATGTGGGCGCTGATGGCTGCGCGGGCGGCCTCCGCGGGCGGGGCGCCCTCCTGGACCAGGCGGTTCATGAGCGCCAGCCGCGCGAGGTCGACCGGGCCGTACCGACGATGCCCACCGGCGGTGTGCAGGCTGGGAACCAGGCCGTAGCGCCGCTCCCAGCTGCGCAGCGTCGCCGGGGCCACCCCGAGGCCGCGAGCCGCCCCGGCGACGCTCAGCGCCACCTGCGGGGACCCCCCGCCCGAACGATGCGGGGCAGCACGACCCGTGCCCTCGGGCGGTACCTCCGATCGCTGCACGTGGATATTGTGCAAGGGTTTTGCAAACTCCGCCTGCCGAACCGTGACTACCGCGCACGATCGCGGGAACATGGCATGGATCAGTGGCGTTCACCCGGGTAGAAGCCAGTGGAAGGGTGTGCACGACCCGGTCTTGCACAAGGTACGCACAAGTTCTAGGATGAGGAGCAACGACGATGAGAGGACCGGCCATGGCTGACGTGTCGAGACTCCCAGGGCCCAATGCGGACTTCTGGGACTGGCAGATGGACGCGGCGTGCCGCGGCGTCGACTCCGAGATGTTCTTCCATCCCGAGGGTGAGCGCGGCGGGGCCAAGGACGAGCGGGAACGTGCCGCCAAGGCGCTGTGTGCCACCTGCCCGGTGCTCCAGCAGTGCCGCACCCATGCGCTGAAGGCCCGGGAGCCGTTCGGTGTCTGGGGCGGGCTCACCGAGTCCGAGCGCGCAGTGATCTACCAGAAGGAGTCCCGCGCGGGCCAGCAGGTCGCGTCGGCCTGATCCGGTTCACACCGACGCCTGCCCAGTGCTGCACCCCAGCGTCTCGGCGCACGCCCGGAGCCGCGCAGGCTGCCCTGTCGCAAGCAGGGTGACCATGCCGAACTCGGCAGGGAACAGTTCGACCCGCTCCTGGACCAGCCCATGACCAGGCCCCGCCCGGATGATCCGGGCGGGGCCTCATCGGCTACCAGCGGTCAGTGCGAGTGGCTGTGCCCGCCCGGACCGTGGCTGTGACCATGGCCGTACTCGTCGCCCTCGTCCTCGGCCGGCTTCTCGACCACCAGGACATCGGTGGTCAGCAGCATGCCGGCGATCGACGCGGCGTTCTCCAGGGCGGAGCGGGTCACCTTGACCGGATCGATGATCCCGGCGGCGACCAGGTCCACGTACTGCCCGGTCGCTGCGTTCAGGCCCATGCCGGGCCCCGCCTCACGAACCTTCGAGACCACGACGTACCCCTGCTCGCCGGCGTTCTCGGCGATCCAGCGCAGCGGCTCGTCGAGCGCCTTGCGGACCACATGGACACCGACCAGTTCGTCACCGGTACGGCCCAGACCGTCGGCGAGGGCCGCGGCCGCGTGCACCAGGGCGACCCCGCCACCGGCGACGATCCCCTCCTCGATGGCCGCACGAGTGGCCGAGACGGCGTCCTCGATGCGGTGCTTCTTCTCCTTGAGCTCCACCTCGGTGTGTGCCCCGACCTTGATCACCGACACGCCCCCGGCGAGCTTGGCCAGGCGCTCCTGCAGCTTCTCGCGGTCCCAGTCCGAATCGGACTCCTCGATCTCGCGACGGATCTGGGCGACCCGGTCGCTGACCGCCGCCGTGTCCCCGCCACCGTCCACGACGGTCGTGTCGTCCTTGGTGATGACCACCCGACGGGCGGTGCCCAGCACCTCGAGGCCGACCTGATCGAGCTTGAGACCGACCTCGGCGGACACGACCTGCGCACCGGTGAGGATTGCCAGGTCCGCCAGGATGGCCTTGCGCCGGTCACCGAAGGCGGGCGCCTTGACCGCCACCGAGGTGAACGTGCCGCGGATCTTGTTGACCACCAGGGTGCTCAGCGCCTCGCCCTCGACGTCCTCGGCGATGATCAGCAGCGGCTTGCCCGCGGCCATGACCTTCTCCAGCAGGGGCAGGATCTCGGAGATCGCGGCGATCTTGCCCTGGGAGAGCAGGATCAGCGCGTCCTCGACGACGGCCTCCATCCGCTCGGGATCGGTCACGAAGTAGGGCGACAGGTAGCCCTTGTCGAACTGCATTCCCTCGGTGAACTCCATCTCCAGCGAGGTGGTGGAGGACTCCTCGACCGAGATCACGCCGTCCTTGCCGACCTTGTCGAACGCATCGGCGATCAGGCCGCCGATGACGGCGTCCTGGGAGGAGATGGTCGCGACCTGGGCGATCTCGTCGCGGCCCTGGACGTCCCGGGCGGCATCGGCCAGCGCGCTGGTCACCGCGTCGACCGCTGCGTTCATGCCACGCTTGACCAGCACGGGGGCCGCGCCGGCGGTGACGACCTTGAGGCCCTCGCGAACCAGGGCCTGGGCCAGCACCGTGGCAGTCGTGGTGCCGTCGCCGGCGATGTCGTTGGTCTTGGTGGCGACCTCCTTGGCCAGCTGTGCGCCGAGGTTCTCGTACGGGTCGGACAGCTCGACCTCGCGGGCGATCGTCACCCCGTCGTTGGTGATCGTGGGGGCGCCCCACTTCTTGTCGATCACCACGTTGCGGCCCTTGGGCCCCAGGGTGACCTTCACGGTGTCGGCCAGGGCGTTCACGCCGCGCTCGAGGCTGCGGCGGGCGCTCTCGTCGAAGTCCAGGATCTTGGACATAGATATGTGCCTGCTCTTTCCTAGTGGAGACGCATCGAGCCCCGGCCCCGGGATACGGGGACCGGGGCTCGATGTGGTGGTTCGGCTACTTCTCGACTACCGCGAGCACGTCGCGGGCCGACAGGAGCAGGAACTCCTCGCCGTTGTACTTGATCTCGGTGCCGCCGTACTTGGAGTAGATGACGATGTCATCGACCTTGACGTCGAGCGGGATGCGCTTGTCGCCGTCCTCGTCGAAGCGGCCCGGGCCGACAGCAAGGACCTTGCCCTCCTGGGGCTTCTCCTTGGCCGTGTCCGGGATGACAAGGCCCGACGCCGTGGTCTGCTCGGCGTCGAGGGGCGAAACGAGGATCCGGTCCTCGAGTGGCTTGATGGTCGCCACGATGTGACCTCCCCTTGGGGTTCGTCGGTGCGGATGTGTGAACGGACGTGTGCTGCTCGGTCGATCTGTTCCGTCGTCGCGGTGCCGGAGAGATCTGCCTCGCTGGTAGCACTCACTGTGCCCGAGTGCCAGAGGGAACACTAACACCATCTGGCACTCGGTGCACACGAGTGCCAGACACTGCGGCGTGCGCGCATCACGCCGGCCGCGCCGGGGAGAATCCGGTCGTGGACCCCCGCGACTCGGACCCCTGCGACCCCCTGGACCCCGTCGGCACGGACCTCGACGACCCCCTGCACCCCGTCGGCACACACCTCGACAACCCCCTGCACCCGCTCGAGGTGCTGCTCACCGACGCCGGCCGGGCGCTGGTCGAGCGGTTGACCCCCTATGACGCGGGCAGCGCGATGGCCCGCCTGGAGGCGGTTCGCGCCGAACCGGCGTGGGCCGGACACCCGGAGGTGGTCGCCGCGGCGGCCACCCAGGCGAGGTTGCGCACCCGGGCGAGCCTGCGGTTCCCCGAGCCGGCGCGCTGGTGGACCCCCGAGGGTCTGGAGCAGGCGACCCGCCCGATGGTCGCGGCCCAGCATGCGCAGCGATTCGTCGACGCCGGGGTCGCCCGGGTGCTCGACCTCGGCGCCGGGATCGGCTCCGATGCCCTGGCCCTTGCGGCCGCGGGTCTGGAGGTGGTGGCCGTGGACCGCGACCCGGACGCGCTCTGGGCGCTGCGCTCGACCGCACGCGACCGGGCCCTGGCGATCGACGTCCGCCAGGGCGATGTGATCGCGCTGGTCGATGACCTGCTCGCCGAGCGGCTGGTCGCCCCGGGCGCGGTACCCGGCGCCGTGGCACGGGC
>JBAVKQ010000242.1:0-18829 GCA_049688395.1 Candidatus Nanopelagicales bacterium | reverse complement strand
CTTGCCGTACCCGACCAGCACCACCGGGTCCACCCCCAGCCGTGCCGCCAACCGGGCCACCGCCACCGGCGGGGCCGACGCGACATCGACCGGCACGAACCCGAGCCACGGCAACGTGCACAACTGGTCGACGCCGACGGAGTTGACGCTGTGCGCGGAGACGCCCGGTCCACCGACACTGTCACCGAACACGCCAGCAAAGCCCTCCGATCCGATGCTGCGGCCCACAACGCCGTTGTTGTTGGCCACGCCCAGGACACCAGGACCTTCACCGGCATGGATGGCGCGCAGGGCGGCGGGCCCGCTATCCGTCTTTGCGTCGACGCCGACGGAGTTGACGCTGTGCGCGGAGACGCCCGGTCCACCGACACTGTCACCGAACACGCCAGCAAAGCCCTCCGATCCGATGCTGTGGCCCACAACGCCATTGGATTGCGCCACGCCGAGGACGCCATGGCCGCCGGCGGCCGAATGCGTCCCCTGAACCGCAGGCGTTTTAGGATCGCTTGATGTGCCAACTTGATTGGTTGCCATGCGGTTCCTCCAAGTCCAAGTCGAGTAGTTCACGTCATTACCCGCAGGGGAATCTGAGGTGCTCGTCGTCTTCCCGCGCGGGTCCCCACGCCGTACTGTCGGGGCAGCGTGATCCTCTGGCCCAGTAAGAAACCGACTGACCTGGCTCAGGAGGAGCGCAGGCAGGTGCCGATGCACATCCTGAAGTCAACAGCGCCCACCCGTGAGTTGACGGAGTTCGTACGCGCCTACGCGCAGCGCACCGCAGGTGCCCTCGACGCGGAACTGGTTCAGCGCGTGCCGGCGTCGCTGGAACAGATCCTCGAGTTCGAGTTCGGCACCCTGCCCAGCGTCCACTACTGGGATGGGACGAGTGAACCCGCGCAGCGCGTGGCCCTCGTCGGTGCCCACACTTTCCCGAGGGCGTCGCTTCACCTCAACCCCGGCGTCGAGTCGTTCGCCATCTTCCTGCAGCCGGTGGCGCTGACGGGTGCCCCGTGGGGAGGGTTGCCGGGCCGCCGAGGACCTTCAAGGCCAGGGTCGACAACGGAAAGATCAGCATCCCGCCGAAGAACAGCACCAGCATTCCCAGGTCTTGGGAGTCCCGCTCGTACACGGCGGCCGCCGCGAACCAGATGAGCGAGGAGATCAAGGGCCCGGAGAACCCACCCCGGTAGACGCCACGCACATCCGCCTGGGCCTGCTCCACATCCATGATCTGATCCTTGCATGGCTCCGATGCCCACTGACCTCGCTCGTTGACGTGCGACGTCAAGGGCTTCACTGCGTCTTCCGTGTGGCTTCACCCAGAGCCGCTGACAGGACACGGTGACGCCCCTGTCCAGAACCGACGGTTTCTGGCGTCTCAGAACCTGCGGGCACCCCGCCGACCACGGGACTAGAGCGTCATTACGGGGCGGATTCAGGGGGTCGTTGCAATGACGCCGGGTGTGGCGATGAAGAACTCTCCGGCGCCGCGGAGCCGAAGGCGTTCTTCTTCTGGGGTGGCGTAGCAGGCCTCGCCTCGCCGGAGTGCCGTCGAACTTCGATGTCCCACCAGCTCCGCTTGGCCGGCGGTGGAGAGTACGACCGCAGGTCCGTGGATCGGCAGTTCCACGGTGGTGTCTTTGAGGGTGACCTCGAGGAGGACGAAGTCGGGCACGGCTGGTCGGAACACGCGTACCCCTGGGGTCGGCTCCTCGGGGATCAGGAACGGCACCGGAATCGGACTGAAATCGAGCACGTCCAGGAGCTCGGGTACGTCGATGTGTTTGGAGGTGAGGCCACCTCTGAGGACGTTGTCGGAGGCAGCCATCACTTCGAGGCCCAGGCCCTGTAGGTAGGCGTGGATGTTTCCTGCGGGAAGGAATAGCGCTTGGCCACGGACTAGTGACACGCGGTGTACGAGGAGTCCGACGATCACTCCGGGGTCTGCGGGGTAATCGCGGGCGAGTTGGCGGACCGTCTCGAAGGCCGCGGCCGGTACCGCCCCAGGCTGGTCCCTGTTCGAGGCTCGCACGGCAAGCCGTACGACGTGTGCGACGAGGGACTCGACGTCCTCGGATCCGCCCAGGAGCCAGCTGACCGTTTCCGGGAGCGGGTCTGCGGCGTCAAGCCGCCCAGCGAATGCGTCCAGCAGATCGGGGCGCGGGTGGGGGGCGGTGGCGTCGAGCTGGCGAAGCTCGTGAAGGATGCCCTGGATATCGGCGGTCGGAAGGAAACCGCAGAGCGCTTCGAACCGATCGCTGAGGGCCACCAGGATCTCGGGCTTGTGGTGCGGGTCGCGGTAGTTCCGGTTCGGAGCATCCACGGGTATGCCAGCCAAGTTCTCACGCTCGAAACCGGCAGCTGCCTGGTCGGGGGTCGGATGCGCTTGCAGGGACAGTGGCGCCGCCGCCGCCAGGATCTTGAGCAGGAAGGGAAGCCGCCCTGTGCTGGCGAGTCGGCTGCCCAACGCAGCCTCGGGCTCAGCCTTGATCCACGCAGCCAGATCCTGGTAACCCCCGACCGCCGCGGGATCGAGGATCCGCGCTGGCGAGCCTGGATGCGCGCCCAACCACAACTCGGCCTCCGGGAGGCCGGATTCCGGACGGCCCAGCAGGGCTGCGATTGCTGACGTGGACCCCCACGCGTAAGGCCGTGGGTCGTTGGTGATCAGGATCAGCATGGCTGTCCGTCCTCTCTGGCCGTGGGTGTCTCGAGTTCGCCGCCTCAACGCACGCCAGGTCTGCACTCGCGTAACAGCTGCAGTGCACGTTCCCGCGAGGGCCTGCCCGTGTGAGTGTCGTGGGCCGCGAAGGGCCATCGACTGGCATCGCCTTGGTCCGGGGCTCCCCGAGGACCCGGACCAAGACCTGCCGGCTTGGTGTCGGTCGTGCGCGACCGGCACCGGGGTGGTGTTAGCCGACCTCTTCCAACACGGTCATGACCTCCCCGGGGGACGTCGCTCCCATGAGCCGTTCCTTGAAGTCGGGGTCGACCAACTTGCGGGAGAGCATTGCCAGGATCCGCAGGTGCTCGTCGCCGTCGGCTTGTTCTGGCGCCGTGATGAGGAACAGCAGGTGCGCAGGTTCGCCGTCCAACGCCCCCCAGTCGATGCCGGCAGGGGCCTTGGCAAAGGCCACACCGGCCCGCGACACTGCCCTGGTCTTGCCGTGGGGCATGGCGATTCCTTCCCCGATTCCGGTGGTCATCAGCGATTCCCGGTCCATGACCGCCGTACGGAGGACCTTCTTGTCGGTGATCGTGTCCTGGGCCGAGAGCAGATCGATCAGCTTGTCGATGGCCTGCTCCTTGGAAGCCGCGTCGAGTTGGGTATCGATGCTGTCCTCGGAGATGTAGCTCAAGAGCCCGGTGCGCTCCAACGTGGCAACGCCGCCGGTCTTGCTCGCTGTGGCGGAGATCGGCTTCACCGAGGTGCTGGTGGTCGCTGCCGCCGGCTCAGCTCGGTGCTCGATCGGGGTCTCCGGTTCCGTCTCGTCGTCATCAGCGAATCCGGCTCGGGACTTGAGCGCTACCGCGGTGAAGGCGGTGATCAGGATCCCGACCGTCGCGGCGGCGAGCCAGCCCAGGACAGCGCCGATTGCACCGAGCAGGACCACGATGAAGCCGCCGTGCGGGACGACACCAGTCACACCGAACAGGCCGGCAAGGGCCCCGCCGACCGCTCCGCCGAGCACGTTGGCCGGGATGACTCGCGCCGGGTCAGCCGCTGCGAACGGGATGGCGCCCTCGGTGATCCCGAAGAAGCCCATGAACATCGCCGCCATGCCAGCCTCGCGCTCCTGCTCGTTGAACAGCTTCTTGCGGATCAAGGTGGCCAGGCCCATGCCGATGGGCGGGATGCAGATGGCGACCGAGACGATTCCCATGATCTGCGGATTGGTGGGGATCATGGCGGCGCCGAACAGGAAGGCCGTCTTGTTGATCGGCCCACCCATATCGATCGCGATCATGGCTCCCAGGATCAGGCCCAGAACGACGGCCGACGCACCGGTCATCCCGCTCAGCCAGTTGGTCAACTCAGCGAAGATCCAGGCCACTGGCGGGCCAACGACTTTGATGAACAGCCCACATACGACGATCGTGGTCACCAACGGGATCACGATGATCGGCATGATGGGAGCCACGAACTTGGGGACCTTGATGCCCTTGATCCACTTGGCGAAGTAGCCCGCGGCGAATCCAGTGACGATCGCTCCGAGGAAGCCAGCACCGGACTCTGAGCCGTAGAAGGCCCCGTCAGCAGCCACCCAGCCGGCGATCATGCCCGGTGCCAGGCCGGGTCGATCGGCGATCGCGTAAGCGATGTAGCCCGAGAGGATGGGAATCATCAACTTGAACCCGACGGCTCCGACGGCCAGCACGGAGGCCCAGATCGACCCTTCGGGGATCACCAAACCCTGACCCTCGACTTGTTCGCCGGCCACCGCAAGCGCCATGGCAATCATGAGGCCGCCTGTCACGACGAACGGAATCATGAACGAGACACCGTTCATGAGGGCCGTGTAGACCGGCCCGCGCTGCTTCCCGCCGCTCTTGGCACTGGCCGAGTCGGCGCCCCGCTGCACCGGCGCTGACAGTGCCTGTTCCATGAGCTCGCCCGGCCCGCTGATGCCGTCGGACACTGGGGCAACGATGACGCGCTTACCAGCGAACCGATCCAGGTCCACCGCCTTGTCCGCCGCGATGACCACCGCGTCAGCAGCCGCGATCTCGGCTTCTGTCAACTCGTTCTCGACGCCGATTGACCCCTGCGTCTCCACCTTCATCTCATGGCCAGCCGCCTGCGCGGCCTGCTCCAACTTCTCCGCTGCCATGTATGTATGAGCAATGCCTGTAGGACAGGCTGTAACAGCTACGAACTTCACATCGGACATCTCCCGATCTTCGTGCCCTCGGTATTTCCATGGCCCGACCGAAAATTCGCCAGCGCCACTCCCAGTAGAGCACCAAACCGGCGCCGTTGTGTGATATAAGCCACGATTGCACGGGGGGGTTGATTTGGGTGACCGGACCTGACAGCGAAAATGCCCTGTTGGTGGGCAAAATGCCGGGTGCGAAGCCCCCACCACCTACCTGCGCGGCTTCACATTCGTACACGTGCCCCAGCTTGATGCGTCTTGTGCGTTGATCGCCCTGGGCGCTCAGGTGCCACGCGCAGCCGACCGGAACCGACGGGGTGGTCCTGCCGGACGTCGACAACACAGTGAAACCGGTGTTCGGCGCAGCGCAGTCAGGCGCCGAGCACGCAAACACCCCGGAGCGGCACATCGGAGCGCCGATCCGGTCGTGGGCACCGCCGCGCACCGCGCCTTCAGCATCGCGGCGTGACTCCCGAATCGCTGCCTGCTGAGCGTTGGGCGCAGGCGCGTCGCGGGTGCACCCGATGGCTGGTCGGGCACGGCGACCTCAAGCCCGCGGCGTGGTTGGCGGAGTTGGTCGACGCCGCGACCGCGCCCGATCTCGACCGGTACGGCTCCGGCGGTGAGGTCGCAGCCCACCGTCAAGAACACGAAGCGCAGCACCACGATCACGATCCGTAAGGGCAAGGGATCCAAGACCCTGGCGAAGGGGTCCAAGAAGATCGTGGCCCAGGCCAAGGCCACCTCCAAGCTCCGTACCGGGGTCAAGACCCCTGTGCGCGCCTACACCCCGCCGCCGGCCAAGGACACCACCGCGCCGGGGTCAGTGACCAGATTGACGGTCGGTGCCCGAACCACGAGCACCGTGGCGTTGTCGTGGACCAACCCCTCGGCCAGTGACCTGGGTTCGATCCTGGTTCGTCGTACCACCGGGGCCACCGCCCCCGCGAGCCCTTCTGCCGGGACAGCGGTCGCGTTGAGGTCAGCGAAGGCCACCACCGTGACTGACACCGGGCTGGCTGCGGGGACCCAGTACTCCTACGCCGTGTTCGCCCGGGACAACACCGGCAACACCTCCACACCGGTGAAGACCACGACCAGCACCCAAGCAGCCCCGGACACCACCCCGCCGGGTCCGGTGACCGAACTGACGGTGGGTGCCCGCACAACGACCAGCGTGGTGTTGTCGTGGACCAACCCCTCGGTGAGTGACCTGGGTTCGATCCTGGTGCGTCGTGCCACCGGGGCCACCGCCCCCGCGAGCCCGTCTGCCGGTACGGGGGTCACGTTGGGTTCAGCGAAGGCCACCATGGTGACGGACGCTGGGCTGGCGGCCGGAACCCAGTACTCCTACGCCGTATTCACCCGCGACACCACGGGCAACACCTCCACACCGGTCAAGACCACCACCAGCACACAGCCGCCACCAGACACAACCCCACCCCCGGTCCCGGGCAACGTCAGCGCGATGGCCGGCGATGGGCAGGTCCAGCTGTCCTGGTCGGCGGTCACCGCGCAGGATCTCAAGGACTACGTGGTGTCCCAAGCCACCGCAGCCTCGGGGCCGTGGACGCAGGTCGCGGGTTCCCCCACAGCCGCCACGAGCCTGCGGGTATCCAAGCTACCCAATGGGACCACGGTCTGGCTCACGGTCGCGGCCCGAGATACCAGCGGCAACACCTCGCCCACCGCAACCCCCGTACCGGCCACCCCAGCAGCCCCCGTGGATGGCACCGCCCGGGCCGGTCACCGACCTGACGGTAACCGCGACGACCCCGACCTCGATCAGCCTGTCCTGGACCAACCCGGGTGACCCCGACCTCGCCGCAGTGATCGTGCGCCGCGCGGCTGGTGCCACCCCCCCGAGCAGCGCCACCAACGGAACCACTGTGTCCCTGGCCTCTGCGAAAGCCACCTCGGTGATCGATACCGCGCTCAGCGCCGACACCCAGTACTCGTACGCCGTATTCACCCGCGACTCCACCGGCAACGCCGGCATCAGCCCTGGAACGCTGACAGCTTCGACCTTGCCCATAGCCCGCACCGCCGTGCAGGTGCCGTGCGGGCAGATCACGACTTCAACCGAATGGTCGCCAGATCGAGCCGCTGTCTACCTGCTGAATTGCAACGTCGTGGTGCCAGACGGGACCACTCTCTCCGTTCGGTCAGGGGTAGTCATAAAGGCGCACGCCGCCGGGTCGCTGCGGGTGGAGCGGGGCGGCTCGCTGATCGTGGCCGGTACCGAAGCTCAGCCCGTGACATTCACCTCATGGCGCGATGACTCCAGCGGCGGAGACACAAACGGCGACGGAAACGCAAGCACCCCCCAACCCGGTGACTGGAATGGGATCAACGCCATCGACGCGACGTTCACCGGGACGGACGCGCCGTTCTCGCTGCGGGTCGAGCACGCCCGACTGGCCTACGCGAACTATGGAATCTCCACCTACCGGCCCGGTGGGGCGATCCTGATCCGCGATACCGAATTCTCGGACATGACCGAGTTCGGGGTATCGCTGGAACTGGGCAACGAGCCCGCGCCCCGGCTGCAGAACAACACGTTCATCAGGACCGGGACGAACCAGGCCCAAGCCATCGCCGCGGCCTGGATCCGCAGCCCAGCCATCGACCCGGACCTGATCTCAGGCAACACCGGCCACGCCAATTCGTACAACGGGGTCCTACTCGAAGGCATCCTGGCCGCCGACGGGGTCTTGACCGGTCAATCAGGATTCCCAATCGGCACCGGCAGTCGCAACGTGACGACGCCGCCAAACCAACCTCTCTCCGTCGCAGAAGCAGTGACCGTCACAGTCCCCCCCCCCGGCACCGTGGTCAAGAACGCCGGGTCGCTGCGGGTGGAGCGGGGCGGCTCGCTGATCGTGGCCGGTACCGAAACTCAGCCCGTGACTTTCACCTCATGGCGCGATGACTCCAGCGGCGGAGACACAAACGGCGACGGGTCAGCCACCGCACCATCAGTCCATGACTGGGGCGGGGTCCAAGGATCGTCGGACACCGAGGTGGACGTGTCACACACCACTATCCGATTCGCCTCCACCGGGCTCACACTTCAGGGCGGCACCGCCCGCCTGGAACAGATCAGAATTGCTGATGCTGTCGTCGGCCTTAGCTCCCGAGACAGTTCGAAGGTCACCTTGCGCGGTTCCTTCCTCAGAGTCGAGTCCCGCGCGATCGAGTCTTGCAACTGGGCCAGCGATGACTGTGGGGTTGATGCTTCCTACGTGGACTGGGGCGAGGCTGATGGCCCCTACCACCAAGTGGGCGACGCTCCGTACGTCTGCGGAAAGGTGACAGTGCAACCCTGGGTCGGGCGACCGACCGCCGACACTGCCAGCATCTTCGGCATTCCGAACTGCGATGGCTCAGCGACTCCCGAGTTTGGGCTTGCCCGTGCCCAAGTCGGCTATTACGACGCGCTCTCGGGGTACCAGGGACTCTGCGCGATCAGCCAAGACGCCTGCGATCAGGTCGACAGGATGCAACGCTGCTACGCAGAAGCCCTGAACCTGGCCAAGGCCGGATCGACCTTCCCGATTCTCGAAGATGCAGAGGACTGGGGAACCGCAACCGCGACAACCTTCGTTGAAGGGACGACCGACTACATCAAGTCGACCGCGCAGTACGACTTCCCGACGTTCGCACACGTCACGCCAGCGGTACTCAAGATCGGCCAACTCGTTGGACTCGGATTCGCGCTTGAGTCCGCGTACAACAACTGCAGATAGCCACCGTCCTCAGGAAGAGGCGTGGCATCGACTACCGCGCACAGGCCAGCGGTCGCCTGCCTGTCCGGCTTCGAAATTGGCCGGGCTCGCGGGGGTTTCATGTCGGTGACGTGAAGGTCCGTGACCTCGGTGATCGTAACTGGTCCGAAGCTCCGCGGCAAGCATGGAACGGGCCGGTCGTCGGTCACAACGCGCGATCACAGAGATGCCCACACCCCAAAGCGACAGCTTCGGCGACCAGATTCGCCTCGGGCTAGGGTCGCCCCGTCTTAGTCACGCTGGGTGAGATGAGACAGGTGAACGGCCAACCACAGTCGCCTCCATGACGTGGTGAAACACCGCGTCGTACTGGGCCGCTTCGCGGCTAGGACGGATGGACGCGCCTGCGTGCCGGGAGCGGAGCGAGGGGCTTCTGGTGTCCAAGATGGGTCGGCCCACTCCCCCAGAGCGGCCCTCTTTGCCATGGCGGTGTGGTGGGCGGGGGTGTGGGTGGGCCCCACCTGGGGCGTTGGGGCCCGCCCGCCCCCGGTCTGGTCCTAGGCCAGGCCGTAGGGCAGGTCTGGGTTGGCTGCGGCGATCTCGAGTAGCCGGTTGTACTTCGACACCCGCTCGCCGCGGGCCGGGGCACCGGTTTTGATCTGCCCGGCGCCGGTGGCCACGACCAGGTCGGCGATGAATGAGTCAGCGGTCTCCCCGGAACGGTGGGACACCATCTGGGTGTACCCGGCGTCGAAGCAGATCTTCATGGCTTCAAGGGTTTCGGTGATGGTGCCGATCTGGTTGACCTTGATCAGCGCGCTGTTGGCGATGTGGTCGGCGATCGCGGTGGTGATGATCTTCGGGTTGGTGCAGAAGTTGTCATCACCGACCAATTGGATTCGCTCGCCGAGGGCGGCGGTGAGTTTCTGCCACCCGTCGTGGTCGGACTCGCCGAGGCCGTCCTCGATGCTCCAGATCGGGAACCGGTCGATCATCGTGGTGTACCGGGCGATCATGTCCTCGCTGGACAGGGTCTGGCCGTTGACGCTGTACGCGCCGTCCTTGTGGAACTCCGATGCGGCCGGGTCCAGGGCGATCGCGATGCCGTCCCGTCCGGAGGTGTACCCGGCGTCGGTGATGGCGGCCACGATCTCGGTCAACACTTCCTCGGGTTCGGCCATGTTCGGGGCGAACCCGCCCTCGTCCCCGAGACCGGTGTTGTGCCCGGCCGCCGACAGCCGCTTGCGCAGCGCGGTGTACACCTCGGCACCGGCCCGCACCGCCTCAGCCATGCTGGGTGCCCCGAGCGGGGAGATCATGAACTCTTGGAAGTCCAGCGCGTTCGGGGCGTGCGCCCCACCATTGAGGACGTTGAAACACGGGACCGGCATCCGCATCGGCTGCCCGAACCCGGGCAACCACAGATACACCGGCTTGCCCTCGGACGCGGCCATCGCCCGTGTGGTCGCGATCGACACCCCGAGGATCGCGTTGGCACCCAGGCGGCCCTTGTTCGGGGTGCCGTCCAACGCGATCAGGGCCTCGTCGACCTCGGCCAGGGTGTTCCAGGACTTGCCCTTGAGCGCCTCAGCGATTTCGGTGTTGACGTTGCCGACCGCGGTCAGCACCCCACCGCCGGCATAGCGGGACTTGTCCCCATCGCGCAGCTCGACCGCCTCCCGGGTGCCGGTCGAGGCGCCGGAGGGCACCCCCGCTGTTCCCGTGGATCCGTCGGCCAGGGTGACCGAGACCTGGACGGTGGGGCGTCCGCGGGAGTCAAGGATCTCCAGGGCGCAGACGTCAGTGAATTCGTGGGCCATGAGGGGCGACCTTTCCTTGAAGCGGGTTGTTCCATCGACGCTACGCCGGTCACCGGTCGGAGTCCCCGCCATGAGCCGACCCCGGGCCCGGCCCTGGGCCAACGGCGGTCGACCGCCGTTGGGTCTTCGGGCATGGCCTGTCCGGGTTCCACGCACGGTGCCACGCGGCTGCGGTGGGTGCGGGAAGGTGGGCTGTGCCATGAACGCGTCACCGCGAGCAGCGCCAGCAGGATCCCGGCGACGTCGGTGAGCATGTGCCCGGCGTCGGCCAGCAGCGCGAGGCTGCCGGTGACCGGCGCACCGATCACCACGGCGGCCAGGACCGTCAAGGTGATTCCCAGCACCGCCAACAGCCGCCGCCCGTGCGTGCCCCCCGCGCTGATCGTGGGGCCGTGGCTGTGGTTCTGCCGGCTCACGAGGTGCAGTCCTCGTCCTGGCACTGGCACGCGGTGTGCGCCGCATCGTCGCGGGCCGGGATGCAGGTGCACGCCTGGCCGCGCCATGCCTCCCTGCCCTCGCGGACCGCCAATCCGGCGACGACCAAGCCGACGACCGGGTCGGCCCACCACCAGCCCAGTGCGGCGTTGAGAACGAGCCCTGCCAGCAGCACACCGGACAGGTAGGTGCATAGCAACGTCTGCTTGGAATCGGCCACCACGGTGGTCGACCCGAGCTGCTGCCCGGTGCGGCGTTGCGCCCAGGACAGTGCCGGCATGATCATCAGCGACAGTGCGGCGATCACGATCCCCACCGGGGACGGCTCGGCCGAGGGCCCGCCCAGCAGGGAGCGCAGCGACTCGATCGTCACGTAGCCGGCGAGGGCGAAGAAGGACAGTGCGATCAGGCGCAGCGCCCGACGTTCCCGGGTCTCGGGCATCGGGTGGCGGAATTGCCACAGGATGATCAACCCGGAAGACATCTCCACGATCGAGTCCAACCCGAACCCCACCAGCGCGATCGACGACGCCGCGGCACCCGCGGCGATCGCCACCGTCGCCTCGACAGCGTTGTAGGCCACCGACGCCCCCGCCAACCACTGCGCGCGCCGACCCAACTGGGCCCGCCGCTGCCCGGAGATGACCGCAGGAACGAGGCCCTCGCGCTCAGCGTCCGGCATCGTGGTCATGGCCGCGTGTCCCGGCCGTAGCGGGGGCAGAGCGCAACCGCGTCACCAGTCGCAGCCAGGAGCTTCTCCGCCGCACTGAGCACGTCAAGCACCTCGACCTCCACGGCCAGGGAATACACAGAGGACCGCCCCACCGCACGGACCTGCACCAGGCCGCAGTCCAACAGGCAGCGCAAGTGCGCCGACACGGTCGACTGCGCCAGACCCAGATGCTCAGTGAGCTCCCGCACCCTGTGCTCCCCCAACGCCAGATGCCCCAGGATCACCAACCGCGACGGATCACCGAGACTCCGGAACAAGCTGGCCGCCGGGGCCAGGGAGTCCAGATCCGCCGATTGCACGTCACCAATCGCTTTCATCGACACGCGACGATACTAGCCGGTCGCGGGCATCCCTTGGCGCTGACCACGGCGAGGACCGCGGTGACGAGCTGTTCAGTAGCGGTGTTCCGGCCCAGCGAGAGGCAGACCACCCTGCGGCGACACCGACGGGCACTCCCACCGCGACCAGGACCGCGGAAGGGTTGATCTCCCCGGTACAGCAGGCCGAACCGGTCGACGCGCAGAAGTACGGGCGGGCGGCCAACACATCGAGTCCGCGCCGACCGAGGATCCAGATCCACAAGGTGATGGGCAGTGCGCGGTCCGAGTCGCCCAGTCAGACCGCGCGCGAGATCCCGAAGCTCAGCAGCCCCAGAGGCACTCGATACCGCATCAATCTGGGCGCAGTGACACAGCATCGTTCATCCCGGCATGCACGAGTCCCTTCCATTGCCTACCCGACTCGACGAAGCCTCTGCGGCCCAGTAGCGGTCGGGCGGCCAGACCCTGCTGGCACAGGGTTCCTTGACAGTCCACCGCCGATTGGGGTACCGAGCGGGCAGACGCGTGCGGTCAACAGCAGGCGTCAGCGGCCGGTGAACCGGGCCTCGCCGCGCTCGATGAAGGAGCGCACACCCTCGGCCGCGTCCTGACTGGTCAGCTCCGAGGGAAGCACACCGCGGAGGTGCTCGACGGCGGCGGCCGGGCCCTCGGCGCGGGCGACCCGGGCGTTGGCCAGCGTGCCCTGGACCGCGAGCGGGGCCTGGGCGGCGATCACCCTTGCGATCGCGATCGCCCGGTCGAGCTGCTCGCCGGGGGCGGCGACCTCCCCTGGGCAACGAGGAACCCGCCTAGACAAGTCGCGATCTCGGCACCTGAGGCCCTTCCGACCGGCCCTTCGGGCCCGCGCCCGCGCGTAGGCTACGAGCAGCGACTCCGTGCTCCATTGAAGGATGACCATGGATCCGAACCGCCGTGACATGACGCAACTGCCGGACCTCGCCCACACCGTGGGACGCGCCGGCCCGGTCCGCTCCCGGATGCCGATCTACGTGGACCTGCTGCCGCCCTGCAACGGGGCGTGTCCCGCCGGGGAGAACATCCAGGAGTGGCTGCGCCTCGTGAAGGCCGACGAGGACGAGGCGGCGTGGCACGAGCTGGTGCGCAACAACCCGTTCCCCGCTATCCACGGCCGCGTGTGTTACCACCCGTGCGAGACGGCCTGCAACCGCAAGGAACTCGACGGCGAGGTGTCGATCCACGCCGTCGAGCGCTATCTCGGGGACCTGGCTATCGAACAGGGCTGGCAGTTCGTCCCGCCTCGCCGCTCCTCGGGTCGCCGCGTGCTCGTCATCGGTGCCGGGCCGTCCGGCCTGTCCGCGGCCTACCAGTTGGCGCTGCTCGGCCACGAGGTCGAGATCCGCGACGGCGCCCCCCAACCGGGCGGCATGATGCGGTACGGCATCCCCGAGTACCGCCTGCCCCGGGACGTCCTCGATGCGGAGATCGCCAGGGTGGCGAACCTCGGCGTCACGATGATCACCGACCACATGGTCTCCGACCTGTTGCAGGAGCAGGTGGAGGGTCGATTCGACTCGGTCTTCGTGGCGATCGGTGCCCATCTCTCCCGCCGGGTCGACATCCCGGCCATGGACGCCTCCCGGATCGTCGACGCCGTGTCCTTCCTGCGGGATGTCGCCTCCGGGGCCCGCCCCGAGATCGGGTCCAAGGTGGCCGTCTACGGTGGCGGCAACACCGCCATGGACGCGGCTCGCGTGGCCCGCCGCCTCGGCGCGCAGGAGTCGATCATCGTCTACCGCCGCACGCAGGAGCAGATGCCGGCCCACGCCGTCGAGCGCGAGGAGGCAATGGCGGAGGGCGTGCAGATGAACTGGTTGCGCACCATCTCCTCCGTGGACGAGTCCGACCTCACGGTCGAGATCATGGAGCTGGACGAGAACGGCAAGCCGTGCGGCACGGGCCGTTTCGAGCACCTCGAGGCGGACACGGTCATCCTCGCGCTCGGCCAGGAGACGGACTCCGGGTTCCTCCGCAAGATTCCCGGCATGCGCTTCGACCACGACGTCCTCACGGTGGACCCACGCACCCTGATGACCGACGTGCCGGGCATCTTCGCGGGCGGGGACGCCGTCCCGTCCGAGCGGACGGTCACGGTAGGGGTCGGGCACGGCAAGCGCGCTGCCCGGCAGATCGACGCGTGGCTGGCGAACCGGCCCGCGGTCGAACCCGTGAAGCACCCGGTCGCCACCTTCGACACGCTGCACGTCTGGTACTTCGGTGACAACATGCGCACCACCCAGCCGGAACTCGAGCCCACCGCCCGGGTGACCGATTTCGACGAGATCGTCGGCGGGCTGACGCCGGATCAGGCCCACGTGGAGGCCGGCCGGTGCCTGTCCTGCGGCAACTGCTTCGAGTGCGACGGCTGCCTCGGCGCCTGCCCTGAGGACGCGATCATCAAGCTCGGCACGGGACGCGGCTACCGCTTCGACTACGAGAAGTGCACCGGGTGCGCCACCTGCTACGAGCAGTGCCCGGTTCACGCCATCGAGATGATCGCGGAACGCTGAGGAGTAACGCCATGACGACGATCGTCGACGGCAACGGGGCCGCGGCCTCGGTCGCTTACCGCCTCAACGAGTTGTGCTCCATCTACCCCATCACCCCCAGTTCCACCATGGCCGAGCTTGCCGACGAGTGGACCTCGAAGCACCGGATGAACGTCTACGGGACGGTGCCGATCGTCGTCGAGATGCAGTCCGAGGGCGGCGCGGCTGGCGCGCTGCACGGGGCCCTGCAGGGCGGAGCCCTGAGCACGACCTTCACGTCCTCGCAGGGCCTGCTGCTCATGATCCCGAACATGTACAAGATCGCCGGCGAGCTCACGTCCGCGGTGCTGCACGTCGCGGCCCGGTCGTTGGCCGCTCAGGGCCTGTCCATCTTCGGGGACCACCAGGACGTGATGGCGGTCCGCCAGACCGGTTTCGCGCTACTGGCCTCGGCCAGCGTGCAGGAGTGCCACGACATGGCTGCCATCGCGCAGATGGCCACCCTGCGTTCCCGCGTGCCGTTCGTGCACTTCTTCGAAGGTTTCCGGACCAGCCACGAGCTGAACACGATGACCATGCTCTCCGACGAAGAGCTGCGCACCCTGGTGCCGGAGGACGCGATCCGGGAGCACCGCCGTCGGGCGCTCTCCCCGGAGCACCCCTACATCCGGGGCACCGCACAGAACCCGGACACCTACTTCCAGTCCCGGGAAACGGTCAACCCGTTCTACGCGGCCACCCCCGGCATCGTCAGCGACGCGATGGATGAGTTCGCCGAGCTCACCGGGCGGAGGTACCGCCTGGTCGAGTACAGCGGCGACCCGGAGGCCGACCGCGTCCTGGTGGTGATGGGCTCGGGCGCCCAGACGGTGGCGCAGACGATGGAACACCTGCGCGAGCGCGGCGAACGGGTCGGCATGGTGCAGGTGCGCCTGTACCGGCCCTTCCCCACCGACGACGTCCTGGCCGCCATCCCAGCGAGCTGCACCCGGCTCGCCGTCCTGGACCGCACGAAGGAACCCGGCGCGGGCGGCGAGCCGCTCTTCCTCGACGTGGTCTCCGCGCTCGGCGAAGCGGTCGGCACGGGGCGGCGGGAGCGCATGCCCCTGGTGATCGGCGGCCGGTACGGCCTGTCCTCCAAGGAGTTCACCCCCGGCATGGTCCAGGGGATCTTCGACGAGCTCGCCCTGCCCACCCCGCGCCCCCGTTTCACGGTGGGCATCACCGACGACGTCTCCGACCTGTCACTGCCCTATCCCGCCGACCTGGACGTGGAGGACCCCGCGACCGTGCGCGCGGTCTTCTACGGGCTCGGGTCCGACGGCACGGTCGGAGCCAACAAGAACACCATCAAGATCCTCGGCGCCCGGGACGGCACCTTCGCCCAGGGATACTTCGTGTACGACTCGAAGAAGTCGGGCTCACGCACCGTCTCGCACCTGCGGTTCGGGCCGAATCCGATCACCGCGCCCTACCTCGTGAGCAAAGCGGGGTTCATCGGCTGCCACAACTGGTCGATCCTGGAACGGGTGGACGTGCTGCGGTACGCACGGCCCGGGACGGTGCTCCTGCTCAACGCCCCGTACCCGCCGGACGAGGTGCTCTCCCGCCTGCCCGTGCCGATGCAGCAACGGATCATCGACCTTGGCGTGGAACTGTGGACGATCGATGCGGGCACGGTGGCCCACTCGGCCGGGATGGGGAACCACACCAACACGGTCCTGCAGACCTGCTTCTTCGCGATCAGCCGGGTCATGCCCCGCGACGAAGCGATCGAGGCCGTGAAGGAGTCCATCCGCACGACCTACTCGCGCAAGGGCGCCGACGTGGTGACCCGCAACGAGGCGGCCGTCGACAGCGCGCTCGCGCACCTGCACCGGGTGGAGGCATCCGCCCAACCGGTGGGCGACGCCGCCATGATCCCGCCCGTCCCGGACACGGCTCCGGAGTTCGTCCGGAACGTCACGGCGAGGATGCTGGCGGATGAGGGCGACGACCTCCCGGTCAGCGCGCTTCCCGCGGACGGCACTTACCCGTCGGGCACCACGAAGTACGAGAAGCGGAACATCTCGGACCTCATCGCGGTGTGGGACCAGGACGCCTGCATCCAGTGCGGTAACTGCGCCTTCGTGTGCCCGCACGCGGTCCTGCGAGCCAAGTACTACCCCGCGACGGCGTTGCAGGGTGCCCCCGAGTCCTTCCAGACCGCCGAGCTGAACGCGGCCGGGCTGCCCGAGTCGCAGTACACCCTGCAGGTGTACGCCGAGGACTGCACCGGCTGCGGCCTATGCGTGGAGGCCTGCCCGGTGAAGCCGATCGGGGAGGGCCCTGGCCGCAAGGCGATCAACCTCGAGCCGAAACTGGACCGCAGCGCGGAACGGGAGAACGTCCGATTCTTCGAGACCATCCCGGTCAACCGCCGCTCGCGGGTTGACTTCGCGAACGTCCGCGGGGTGCAGTACCTGGAGCCCCTGTTCGAGTTCTCCGGTGCCTGTTCGGGCTGCGGCGAGACGCCCTACCTGAAGCTCCTCACACAACTGTTCGGCGGGCGCGCCACGGTCGCCAACGCCACCGGCTGCTCGTCCATCTACGGCGGGAACCTGCCCACCACGCCGTGGTCGAGCAACAAGTACGGGCGCGGTCCGGCGTGGTCCAACTCCCTGTTCGAGGACAACGCGGAGTTCGGCCTCGGCCTGCGGCTCGCCACCGACCTCCACACCGAGCTGGCCCGACGACGGCTGACGGACCTGCGTGGCGAGCTCGGGGACGCGTACGTGGACGACATCCTCGATGCTCCCCAGTCATACGAGTCGGAGCTGTCGCGGCAGCGCGCACGAGTTGAGGATCTGAAGCAGAGGCTCGACGGCATGTCCGGCCAGATGGTCGCCGACCTGCGCTCGGTGGCCGACCACCTCCTGCGCCGGTCCGTGTGGATCGTGGGCGGGGACGGCTGGGCCTACGACATCGGCTCGGCCGGGCTCGACCACGTACTCGCCTCCGGCCGGAACATCAACATCCTCGTCCTGGACACCGAGGTGTACTCGAACACCGGTGGCCAGGCGTCCAAGGCCACCCCCCTGGGCGCGGTGGCCAAGTTCGCCTCCGGCGGCAAGCTGACCAACAAGAAGGACCTCGCCATGCAGGCGATCGCCTACGGCAGCGTGTACGTCGCACGCGTCGCCATGGGGGCCGATAAGCAGCAGACGCTGAGAGCGTTCCGGGAGGCGGAGTCCTACGACGGGCCCTCCCTCATCCTCGCCTACAGCCACTGCATCGCCCACGGGATCGACATGCGCAAGGGCCTGGACCAGCAGTACGCGGCCGTCGCCTCCGGGCACTGGCCGCTCGTCCGCTACAACCCGGTGCTGCGAAAGTTGGACCAGAACCCGTTCCTGCTGGACTCGCCGCGGCCCCGGATCCCCCTGGCGCAGTACCACGACAAGGAGCTGCGCTTCCGGATGCTGCGCACCACCGATCCCGAGGCGGCCGAACGGCTGCTCATCCACGGCCAGGAGCAGGTGGATCGCCGGTGGGCGGAGTACGAACGAATGGCGATGCGGAGCGCTTCGGACTTCGCTGCGGACGCAAGGAAGTAGCCATGGACCTGACGACGACGTACCTCGGCCTGACCCTGCGCAACCCCCTGGTGGCCTCGGCCGGTCCCCTGTCGCAGACGCTCGACGGCATCAAGTCGTTGGCGGAGGGTGGCGTGGGTGCGGTGGTGCTGTTCTCCCTGTTCGAGGAGCAACTCCGCCGCGAGGCCGCCCGCGACATCGACCTCCTCGAGCGGCACCAGGACTCCTTCGCCGAGGCCCTGGGCTACTTCCCCGAGACCACCATCGACGAGCGCAGCCTCGCCCAGGACTACCTCACCCTCATCGAGCGCGCAGCCCGGGATATCGACATCCCGGTGATCGCCTCCCTGAACGGGGCCGACATTGGCGGGTGGGTGGCCTTCGGCCGCGATCTGCAGGACGCCGGGGCAGCCGCGATCGAGCTGAACATCTACTTCGTCCCCGGTGACCTCACCACCTCGGGCAGCCGAGTCATCGAACGGCACCTGGACATCGTCGCGGCGGTGAAGGCCGCTGTCGGCATCCCCGTGGCGGTGAAGATGAGCCCCTACTTCAGCTCGGTCGGCAGCGTCGCCCTACGGCTCGTGCAGGCGGGTGCGGACGGGCTCGTCCTCTTCAACCGCTTCCTCCAGCCGGACGTGGACATCGAGACCCTGGAGGCCAACACCACCTGGGCCCTGTCCACCCCGGACGAGGGCCGCCTGCCCCGCACCTGGATCGCCGCGCTGCGCCGACACACCACGGTCTCGCTAGCCGCCACCACCGGGGTCGCCGACGGCTCCGACGTGGTGAAGAACCTGCTCGTCGGCGCGG
>JBAVKQ010000241.1:0-24254 GCA_049688395.1 Candidatus Nanopelagicales bacterium | reverse complement strand
ATCGAGGCATTCATCGCCCTGGCCAACGCCGTGATCATCACCCGGCGCCTGATCCGCGCTGCCTGGACCACGCACCGCTGGGACACCCGACCCACCCGACGGCCCTGACCTATCCGCGCGACCTCTTATCCACACCCGGTGCGCCTGTGCACAAGGTGTGCCTCATCCTCAACCTGAGGGTTCGAGTAGCGCTTCGGTTGTGCTCGTCCTTGTTCATCTGCGCGGGCGCGTCAACGGTGCGCCCTCCTGCCGGTTCGAGCGCTCCGCCCTCCACGGAGACAGGCTCACCGGGGTAGGGCTCGCCTGCCCGATTCATGACCCACGCTTGACCGTGACGACACCCACCCTCGACCTGACTCTGGCGAGCGTGACCACCAACGACGGGTCCCCCGTCGTCCACGCGGCGGGGCCCGCCGGTGCACGAACCTCGACCCCGGTGCGAGCCTCCGACGGGAGACCCCCTCACCGGGTCGAGGGCTGTTCCTAGCGTCGGACGGCGACGCTGCCGCATCAGGGCGCCCTCTTCTGGGGCTGCCCGCCACCCCGGCCGAGGCCCCGGTGAGCCCTGAACGCGGTCGGCGGGCGAACCTCGCCTGGGCGACGTAGGCTCAATGTTACGAGGCTCCGCTGCCGCTCCCCCCGTGCGGACGCGGGGCTTCCCCTTTCCCCCCGGGTGCGGGCACCGGGGACAGCACCAACCCAGTCGCCGGCCTCGGCGGTTCGGGGTTACCGCCCCGGGTCACAGGTCAGCCCAGTCGGGTTTGAGGAAGCGCCCATCAGCCAGTTCGGCGACCGCGGTCAACACCGCGGACGTGTTGGCGTCATCCAGGCGGGGCAGTCCGTCACCGAGCAGCCTGCCGGGGGCCAGCTCGACGGCGATCCGCAGCAGCACCAGCTCCGATCCGCTGGCCCCGTGCCACGGCCGGCGGGGCACCATCTGGGGGCGACGTCCCCTGCGCAGCATCGACCCAAACCCCACCCCCGCGACGGGGGAAGGCCGCCGCTAGGGCTCGACGATCACACTCCGCATATCTTGGCTACGAATTGGGCTACGACTAGAGCGTCGATCTTGGCATTGCCTCCCCCGCCGCCGTTTCCGCCCTCGTCCCTCCCCTGAACTCCATACCGCGCCGCTCGCCGGCTGCAGGATGCGTGCCGCACCGAGGTGTTGACCCGAACGAGGGCCCCATCAACCCCAGGGAATGAGCGACTTCTATACCGTTTCAGCACCACAACTGCTATCGTGAAGGGGCGATGCCGACCTTCGAGTTCGACCCCGCCAAGAGCGCGGCCAACCGCGCCAAGCACGGGATCGACTTCGTCGCCGGACAAGCACTCTGGCAGGACGACGCTGCAATCGAAGCGCCAGCCCGCACCGCGGGCGTACCTCGGTTCCTCGTTGTGGGCCAGATCGGGCAGACCACGTGGGCAGCGATAATCACTTACCGCAGGGAGACCATCCGCATCATCTCGATCAGACGGGCCCGCCAGGAGGAAGTAGCCAGATATGAAGGCAACTGAGCTCGACCAGCGCTTCGACGCAGGTGCGGACATCAGCGAGGTCGTCGACTGGGACTCCGCGCGACGGATCAACCACGAGCCCCGCCGTGTCAACGTCGACTTCCCAGCGTGGATGATCGCCTCCATGGATCAGGAGGCCGACCGGCTCGGCATCTCCAGGCAGGCATTGATCAAGGTGTGGATCGCCGAACGACTGGAACGCAAGGCAGGCTGACACCGCGGCCCCAACCCGAGCCAGCCGTCAAGCCCTCCCGCCAAGTGAACTGGGCCAGAAATTGGGCCACAGCCGCCAGCCCGTTCCCGGGATCGCCCACCCTGTAGCCGTTCCCGCTTCCACGACAAGGGTGGACTCCTTACCGCGCCGCTGTGCAGCGAAGTGGGAGTCGGCGTCGTACGAACACTCGGTGGCTGCGGGTAGGGCCTGTTGCGCCCGTTGCTTTTCGGTTGCCGATGCGGGTCCTGGGATGGGGAGTGGGCACACGATTCGGGGGATGGTGATCGGGTCCTTGGTCCATGGTGTCGACCTGATGCCCGCGGGACGATGGGGCTGAGGCAAGGAGGTGGGGGCCATGTCGATGACAACTCCTCCCCCGGGATCAGCATCCCTGCTCCCCGAGACGCTGACCGACGCGCACCACGACGCGTTGAAGCGGTCATGGGATCTCCCCGCCTACGAGAAGACGGCTCCGCCCGGCCCCGCTCCATCGCGTCGGCTCCTGGTTGTCGGCCTGCTCTCGGGTGCCCTGGGTCTGGCGATCGGTGCAGGTGTGGGGTACTGGGCCGCGTCCGAGCGGATCGCCGGCCTCGAGGCGGCACCACCGATCGCGGTGCCGGCCACTGTTCCAGAATACTCGGTCTCGCATGACTCGCGGATCATCGAGGCCCCCCAGACGATCGAATTCGGGCGTTGGACACGTCCGGCGACGGTCCAGGTGGTCAATCCGCAGTGAACGAGTCCCGCGATCGCGCCGCTGGCCGCGCCCCGTGCGATGGGCGGAAGGCCGGATGATCGCTGGCCCGATTCCCGTATCGTCCGGGGGGGCGATGCGTCGCTCGGTGCTCGGGGTGGGCGGGCTGGGACTGATCGCCGTAGCCGCGGCGGCAGTCGGCGCGGTGCTTCTGACCGCCCGGGCTAGGGCCAGGCGCATCCGCACATTCCCCGACCCGGTGGCGCTGGAGGACCTGCTCCGCGAGCCGCCGGGCGACGAGTTGATCGTCGAGCGTCCTGATGGCACCCGGTTGCGGGTTCGGGTCGCTGGAACCGGCCCGACCGTCGTGCTGGCGCACGGCATCGCACTGACCCTCGGGGAGTGGAACCTGGTCACCGAGTTGCTGCTCGCGGCCGGGTACCGGGTCGTGGTCTTCGACGCCCGCGGGCACGGGCAGTCCACGATCGGCACCCAGGGGATCAGCGCGCCGGTGATGGCCGCTGACCTGACCGCTGTTCTCGTGGCAACGAGCACCAGCGACGCGATCCTCGTCGGGCACTCGATGGGCGGGTTCCTGGCCCTGGAAGCGGTCATGGAGGTGCCCGGGGCGCGAGAGCGGTTGGGCGGGCTGGTCCTGGTGGCCAGCTTCGCCGGGGACATCCTCGACGGGGCCCCGCAGAACCGGGCCGAGGCGCCGATCCTGCGCAGCCACCTGCTGCCCCGCCTCACGGCCAACCCCACCATCGGGACCTTGTTCGCGGCGTCGTTCTTCGGGCCCCGACCCTCCCCCGCGTTGCTGACCGCGTTCCTGCACCTGATCCAGTCCCGCGACAACGCTGCCCTGTTGCCCCTGCTCGACGCGTTCACCACCGACGACCTGCTCGCCCGCCTGCCGGCCATTGACCTACCGACCGTGATCGTCTGCGGCCTGGCCGACCGCACCACTCCCCCACGGAACTCCCGACGACTGGCCACAGCCATCCCCGGGGCCCGAACGGTGTGGGTGCCCGGCGCGGGGCACATGCTGCCCTGGGAGGCCCCCGCATCAATCCGGGACGCGGTTGCCAGCGTGGCGATCGCCGTGGAGTCGGGCCGATGAGCCGCGCGCCGATCGACGTGTACCTCGTGCGCCACGGGCAGAGCCAGGCCAACGTCGCAGGGGTGTTCGCCAACCGGGTCGACGGCTACCCGCTCACCGTGCAGGGCCGCCGGCAGTCCGAGGAACTCGGAGCGCGGCTCGGCGCCGAGCTCGCCGGGCGCCCGGTTGCCTCGCTGCGCACCAGCCCGATCCTGCGCGCACGCCAGACCGCCGCGATCCTCGCCCACCGTTGGGGCCAGCCCGTCCACCCGCCCGACCCGGGCCCTGACCGAGTTCGACGTCGGGATCTACGAGCACACCAGCGACCCCGCCCACTGGGTGGCGTTCACCCACCTCATGACCGACTGGCTGGTCCACCACCCGGTGGGACCAGCGCATCCAGGGCGGGGAGAGCTACCGCGACACCGCGGCCCGGTTCTCCCCGTTCCTCCACCAACTGCTGGCATCCTCAACACCGGGTGACGTGCACGTCCTGGTCACCCACGGCGGGCTGCTGCGCTGCATGGTGCCCCTGATCGCCGGCAACATCGACGGCCAGTACGCCACGACCACCCCCTGGACAACACCGCCTGGATCCGACTGGCCACCACCCCCGACCAGATCACCTGCCGCGCCTGGGGCGACCAACAACCCGCCCCCTGAGTACCCCCACCCCCGGGTGGACCCGAACCGGGAGACATCGGCCGGCGATGGCGCCTGCCTGCCCCCCACCTGCGCCACGGGGCTGATGCCTCGGTCACGGGAAATCGGGTGGTCGGGGGGATGGCCCGCTCACGGTGGTCAGGGCGCTCACGACGTTGAGCAGGTCAGCTTCGTGCCAGAGTCGGCCGATGACCTGCACGCCGATCGGCAGGTCCCTGTTGTGGTGGGTCAGGGGCAGGGCCACGGCGGGGTGGCCGGTGAGGCTGGCCAGCATGGTGTGGCCCATCGTGGCGACGGTGCCGGGCACCTTCTGGGTGTCGACCTGGATCGGGCGTCCGGTCTGGCGTGCCGGCCGGTGCGGGAAGGCCGGGATCGAGGCCACCGGGCAGATCCACGCGTCGACGTCGGTGAGGAACTCCTCCATGGCCCACATGAGCGTGTCGCGGCGGGCGAGGGCGTTCAGGAACTCCCGGGCGCTGGCCGTCGCCGCGCGGGAGGAGGGGCCGAAGATGGGGTCGCGGAACATGACCGGGCCGACGGTGCGTAGGGCGACCCGGGCGGCCCGGGGCTGCATCGCGAAGATCATCGCCCCGTACAGCGTTCCGTAGGTCTGCCACACCTCCTCGATGTCCACCCCCGGCGGTGCTGCCCGCACCACCTGGCACCCGGCGTCGACCAGGTCGGTCGCGAACCGGGTCAGCGCGTCGCGGGTGTCCGCGGTGACCGGGATCCCCCCCAGATCGTCGGTCCACGCGATCCGCAGCCCAGCCAACGCCCTGGGCACCAGCTCTGGACCCGCCACGGGCACCGGAGGCACCGTCGCGTCGCGTCCGTCCGGGCCGGCCGCCAGGGCCAGCCACAGGCCCAGGTCCGCCGGGTTCCGGGCGATCGGCCCGTTGACGGCCAGGCTGCGCACGGTGTTGACGCTGTCGGGTAGGGGTGGGATGTGCCCGGCGTTGGAGACCCGGTGATCGGTCGGCTTGAGCGCGAACACCCCGCAGAAGTGCGCCGGCAGGCGAAGTGAGCCCCCGATGTCGCTGCCCGACCCCAAGTGTGTCAACCCGGCGGCGACCGCGGCGGCCTCCCCACCCGAGCTGCCCCCGGGGGTCCGGTCCAGGTCCCACGGGTTGTTCGCCCGGCCGAACACGGGGCTGTCGCTCTGGTTGTCGCCGGCCAGTTCGGGCATGTTCGTCTTGCCCAGCACGATCGCCCCGGCCGCCCGCAACCGGGCCACCACGGTGGCGTCGCGCTGCGGAACGTACCCGGCCAGCGGCTTGTGGCTGCTCGTGGTGCGCATCCCGGCGGTCTCGAACACATCCTTGAACGTGACCGGCACCCCGTGCAACGGCCCCCACACCTCCCCCCGTGCCAGCGCCACGTCCGCCAGGTCAGCCCGCGCCCGGGCTCCGACCTCATCCAGGGTGACGATCGCGTTCAACGTCGGGTTGTACCGGGCGATCCGGTCCAGCAGGGCCTCCACCACCTCACGAGAGGACACCTCTCCCGCCCGGACGGCCGACGCCACGGCCACCGCACCGCGCGCGCCGAGATCCTCCACCGAGCCCGTCACCACCTCCACCGCGAGGTCCTCGAGATCCGGGCCCCGGGATACCCGGGATCACGCGGTACCACCACCAATCATCCTCGTCCGCCTGTGGTGAGGGAAGCCCGAACGAGCGCCCGCGGCCCCGCCGGAACGCGCGGCGCACTCGCCCGGGGACCTCCGGGGTTGGGACGGACGGCCCTACCCGGGTGGGGCTCGGGGGGTCCACAGTGGTGGGCATGGAGCAGGGACCCTGGTGGGCGGCCCTGACGACGTGGGTCGTGGTCAACACAGTGAACGTCGCCCAGGCCGTGGGGTTCGCCTCCCGCCGCAGTCATGGGATGGCCGTGAACCAGGTCCTCGGCCTGGTGATCGCGGTGCTGGCCATCCCGGCCACCGTGGCCCTGGTCGGGTTCGCCCGGGCGGGCAACCCGTGGTGGATCGGCCCGGCCGTCTTCGACGCGTTCGTCGTCCTGATGCTGGTCGTGGACTACCTGTGGCCCGTGGAATGGCGCGACCCCGCCCGTCCGGTCATCCTCATCCCCTATCTGCTGCTGTTCTTCGGCAGCATCCTGCTGATGGGGATCCCGATGTACACCCTCAACCGCGGCCTCTGGCTGGTCACCGTGGCCACCACCACCGCCCTGCTGATCACCATGACCCTGGGCATCCGGCAGGGCACCGCCTGAGGCGGCCAGCGACACGCGGAACTGCTTGCCACGTTCCCTCAAGGTGCACGCGGACAGGCACGACCGGGAACGCTCGGCGAGTGCTCGACGGCTGTCGCACAGTCGAGGCACACGTGACCTGGGTCCCTTGCCCCTGCGTGGGGCCCGAGGATCGTGAAGAAGGGGACATCCACGCGTCCCTCGGAGGCTCTGGCCATGACTGACATGCGTCCACCCACAGGCAGCGAATCCCTGAACGGCATGACCCACAGCAAGGTCAGCGACGACTCAGCCGTGGGCCAACACCCCCGGCTGGCTCTGCTGGTTGCGTGGGTCGTCATACTGCTCGTCTCGTCGCTGCCCACCGTGATCGGTCAGGAGATCCTCGGCCAGACCATCTCCCCGACCCGTCAGACGCAGATGGCCCTCGGGGTCCTCGCGGTCGCCCTGGTGGCCACGGTGGTGTGGCGGCCACTGCGCGGGCTGCGCCCCTGCTGGTCCTGTTCCTGGTGCTCATCGCAAGCCAGTGGCTGGTGTTCACCAAGGTCGATCGCATGGGCAGGTACCCCCGGTGGCTGAGCAGCTCGTCGTTCAACGTCACCATGCTCGCCGAGGTGTCGCTGAACCTGATCGTCACCGCCGCCGCCATCGGGACCCTGCTGCTGCTGGGCAAGCACCGGCACGACTTCTACCTCACGACCGGTGACATCCGCGCCCCCGCGGAACCAATCCGGTGGCTGCGGGTCAAACCCGGCGACCGGTGGAACCGGCTCGGCGCATGGCTGACCCTGTACATCAGCCTGGGCACCCTGACCTTCCTCATCATCGAAGGGCACCCATCACCCGACATCGTGATCGAGGTCCTGCCCTGCCTGCCCGCGGTCCTGCTCGCCGCGGCGGTCAACGCGTTCAACGAGGAAGTGACCTACAAGGCCTCGTTCCTGTCCGTGCTGGAAGGCCCCGTCGGACCCCGCCAAGCGCTGTACATGGTCGCGGTGTACTTCGGGCTGATCCACTACTACGGCGTGCCCTACGGCGTGATCGGAGTCCTGCTCGCGACCTTCCTGGGCTGGATCCTGGCCAAGTCCATGCAGGAAACCCGCAGCCTGTTCTGGGCCTGGTTCATCCACTTCTGGCAGGACGTATGGATCTCCGGCTTCATGGCCATCGGCTACATCATCGACGCCGCGCAGCCCAGTCCGATCCACCAAGCGCTTCGAGTACCCCAACCCGTCCGTCACCCACTCAAGCCAGACCGAACTTCGGCCGCAAACGCCCCCGGGGCGCCGGGTGCGCCCGCGACCTCGGCCTGATCACCGAGGGCCCGTTCACGACACCACACACCTCGGCGCCGTCCTGACCATCGGACGCCGATCCGACATCTACCCAACCTGCCCAGCGCCACCGCTGGGTCACAAGCGGGGTGGGCCTCAATTGGGCCACAAACTGGGCTACGGCCCAGAGCCCATTCCCGGGATCGCCCACCGCATGCGCGTTCCCACCCCCTCCCTGCCCCTGAACCCCATACCGCGCCCGGCGCCCCTGGGGTGGCTCATCCGCGGCCCGAGCCGGGCCGAGGGATGAACTGATCAGCGACTCGCGGGGGCTCAGGTCCGAGCCAGGTGCTGTTCCAGAGCGGCGGTGACGGCCGTCGGCTGCTCGATGGTGGACGTGTGGCCGGCGTGCGGGACGATCACCAACTGCGATCCGGGGATGCCGGCCTGGATCCGCCGGGCCTTGTCCGGCACGGTCGCGACGTCCTCGTCGCCGACAAGAACCAGCGTTGGGGCCGTGATCTGGGCGAGTTCGTCGGTGATGCCGACTCGGTCGATCACCCCATGCGTGGCACGCACCGCCCCGACCCGGTCGACCGAGTTCAGCCGGCGACGCCACTCGACACGCTCAGCGGCCCGGCTCGGGTCAGTCAGGAACGTCTGACCGAACATGATCGGCATCACCCGCCCGGCAACCGGCCTCGGCCCGACGAACCGCACCACCTGGGCCAGCTTGCGGTACGCGGGCACGTTCTGCGCCGGCTCGGGCTCCGCGGAGGTCTCCAACAGCGCCAGGGAGCGCACCAGCTCGGGATGGCGGGCCGCCAGGCGCATCCCGATGAACCCGCCCATCGACAGCCCCACGTAGTCCACCGGGGCGATCCCCAGATGGTCGATCAGCGCCACCAGGTCCTCGGTCAGGGTGTCCATGTCGTACCCCGTGTCCGCCACCGCGGAGCGGCCCTGCCCGCGCCAGTCCACCGCGATGCACCGGAACCGGTCGCGCAGCGCGTCGACCTGCGGGCCGAACATCTCCCCGCTCCACAACAGGCCGTGCCCGAACACCACAGTCCGAGGACCTGACCCCACGTCCGTGTAGTGCAATTGGGTGCCGTTCACCTCGACCATGGGCATGACCTCACGGTACTCATCGGCAACCACACATGGCCGCTTACCCGATCCGAACATCCACGACGCCCGAGCCTTGCCCCACCATCGGTAGCGTGCTGGCCATCGGTCGTCAGGAGGGGGCAGCAGTGTCAGGTGCATCGCGGCAGCCGAGGTGGCACCCCGACCAGAACTCGACCTTCGATGACTGCGCATCAGCGGCCTCCACCGAGGTTGCATCCGATCCCTGCCTGTCGTTTGATCAGGCTCGGGTCCTGGCCGTGCGGCACATGGAAGTGCACCACCCGCTGGCCCACCACGCCCACTACGCCGCCGCGGCCGACGGCTGGCAGAACGCGACCCACTGGCACGTCCGCGTCGATGAAGCCCGCTACATCCACACCGGCGACCAGCAGTACATGCTCGTGGGAACCCCCGAGGTTCTGGTCGACAAGACCACCGGCGAGGTCACCACCCTCGCCCCCCTGTCAGCCCCCCGCCCTGTTCGCCGACATGACCACCGCTCGTGAACACTCCCGTTACCCGGGAACTCGAGGAAACGGCGATCGGATGCCTCGTGAGGGACGTGTTCCTCGCCCGATTCCAGTTTGGCTGATCCTGGCGCCACCGCGTCCTGGTTAACGACTCGGTAACCCCAAGGCGGCTAGGCGCACCTGACCCGCCCCGCCCACGCCGGAGACCGATCCCGCGAGAGGCAGCGACGGCCCGGGTCGCGCCTCAGCCGATCAGGCGCGCGGCCAGGGCGCGCCCCCACGTGCGGGCCCGGTCCAGTTCACCCGGCTCGAGGGGGCCGGTACGCCGGCGACCAAGAAGTGCTCAGCCGGCGCGACGGGTAACCCTCCGAGCGCGACCAGGGCCTTCTCGATCTGGCTGGACGCGCGGTCGAACGCGACCACCGCCTTGGGATGTGATCCGCGGGTGTCGAACACCGCGGTACGCACCCCAGGGACCAGGGTGACCGCGGCCAGCCACTCCCGCAATGGATTTCGCGACTCCCCCCACCTCTGAAACGTCGGTTGCGGGAGCCATTGCCATGACTCGTTCACGGTGAAATGCTCCCCAGATCCCGACCCCGGTTCGAGGCGATCCACTGCCGGCAGGACAGACGCTCGCCGGGGTCGGGCCCATGGCCACAACCCCACCCGCGGCGACTCGGCAGGCTCCCCCATACCCCCCTCCCAGTGACCTCCGAACCGAGGCGTGCCTAACTTGTTGGTTACGGGAGCCTAGTCGTCCACGCGGCTGGCCAGTCCGGGTTACCGAGGCCCCGCAGCGCGCATCCCCCGTCACGCTGCGGGGCCTCATCCCCTGCCCGAGGCATGCCGGCACCTGGTTGTCCCAGGAGAGTCCCCCTTTCGACCTTTCGGGGCACACCCGACCGGCGGTAGCGTCATGCAGCAGCGAGGCCTGACTCGGTATGGGGGAACACCCAAGGCGGGCTCGCTGCTGCGCCGCCCCACCCGCGGGAGGCTAACGGAGGCACGACCTGGGCCTGGCCCTGTGGGGCCCAGGGTGGTTCAGCCTCGCCGCGTGGCTCACCGGCCTGGTGCTGCTCACCTTCGCGTTCCTGCTGCGCGCAACGGTCCACACCGAGGTGGCGACCACCGCGGCAGCGCACAAGGACTCCGGCTGACCACCGGTCTGCTGTCGGCCCGGCCTAGGTCCGAAGGTCCACGTTCGCTATGCCGGGGATTCCTCGGCGAGGTGCTTGCGGAAGAATGCCGAGATCCGGCGCCGAGCATCCAGCGCGCTCGACTCGTGATAACTGGTGTGCACCGCGGCGGCGAGCGCTTGGTACATAAACGGGACCTCCCCGGGTCCGTGGTCGTTGAGGAATCCATGGCCAGCCTCGGGGTACTCCTTGACGTCATGGACCACCTCGGCAGCCACCAGCGCCTCCTCGAGACGTGCCGCACCGCCTTTGAGGGACCGGTCGCGCCTGCCGTAACTTCCGACGATCGGGCACGCCCCGGCGAAGAACCGTTCCGCGTCCTTCGGCAGGCCGCCGTAGTTCGCGCTGGCCGCAGAGAAGCCGTGACCCGGCGCCAGGGCGAGGGCGAACCCTCCGCCCATGCAGAACCCGATGACCCCGACTCGTCCGGTGCAGTCGGGCCGGGCAGCCAGCCACGTCCGCACTGCCTCGATCTGACTGAAGACCTGGCCCTCCCACGTGGCGTAGTCGCGGATCATGTCCCGCAAGCACCGGGTGATGGTTCCGCCTCGTAGCAGGTCCGGGGCTGCCGCGAGGAAGCCCTCGCTGGCCAACCACTGCGCCTGATGAACCACGTCGGCTGTCATCCCAGATGCATCGTGAATGACCACCACCGCCGGCCATGGTCCTGACCCCTGTGGCTGAGAAACGTGCAGGCCGACCATTCCCGCAGGAGTGGCAAGGGACATCGTCGGCCGCGGGCGCGCGGGGGTCGTCGGCATTCTGCTCCTTGGCTGTGACTCAGAGGCGGTTTCACTGTAGGACCCTTCGGGGCCGCGTGGAGCCTGGGAAGCGCGACGCCGTCAGCCGAGGCTCCGCTCGTCGCGGGCGGTGCCGTCGGAATCACTCACGCGGCCGAGCATCGGCCTCCACAGGGCGCGCACCCCGGCCCCTGTTGGTCCACCGGGCAGGAGGCCGGTGGAGCCCCCGATAGGCTCGCCAGGGGGCGGAGGCGCATGAGCCGGGGCGGTGCTCCGGCCGTTTACCTCACTCCCAGCGGAAGCGCAGCCAGGCGACCGCAGCGCTCACCGCGCCGATGAGCAGGGCGATGGTGGTCGAGTGCCAGGCCCAGGTGCCGGTCAGCCACGGCTCCTGGACCATCTCGATCACCGGGGTCAGGGGCAGCCAGTCGCCGAGGGTGCGCAGCGAGTCCGGCAACACCTCCGGTGGTGGGCCGCCACCGCAGAGCAGCAGGAGCATGAACCACAGCACCAGGCCGACGGACTGGGCGGCCCTGGCGGTGGGCATGACCGCGCCCAGCGCGAGGCCGAGGAACGCCAGCACAGCCGCGGCGAGCAGGCAGGCGACGGCGAACCACACCCAGTGACGTGGGGTGTCGACGTCGGTGGCCGCCAGGGCCACGACCAGGAGCAGCAGCGCCCCGGCACCGGCGATCACCACGGCGATCAGGAACTGGCTTGCCAGCAGCACGAGCTTGGACACCCCGGAGGCCTTCAGCCGGCGCAGCACCCCGCTGTCCCGGTACTCCACCAGGTGCGCCGGTGCGCTGATGACGGTGAACCCGCTGACGGCGACCGCGACGTAGGCCGGGGTGTACCAGCTGGTGGCGGGGAACCCCCGGTAGACGACGAACTCGGCGTTGGGCTCCACGCTGCTGCCGAACACCCCGCCGAGCAGGTACAGGACCATCAGCGGCAGGGCCAGGGTGAACACGACGGTGATCGGCTCGCGCAGGAACAGGCGCAGCTCGGTGCTGGTGAGCTTCAACAGCGGTCCCACGGGGCTACTCCTCCCGACCGACCAGGCGCAGGTAGACGTCCTCGAGGCCCGGGCGGACCACGGCCATGTCGGTCGGCTCGATGCCCGCCTCGGACAGGGCGCGGCCCACCCGTACGACGATCGCGGACTCGCCGTGCACGGCCACCGAGGCCCCCCGGCGCTGCACGCTCGCCACCCCGGGGATGGCATCCAGCGCCGGGATCGAGCCGGGTGCGCTGAACGTGATGGTGACCTCGCCGCTGTGCTCGGCGATCAGCTGGGCGGGCGTCCCCGCAGCGACGACCCGGCCCTCCCGGATGACGGCCAGCCGGTCGCAGAGACGCTCGGCCTCGTCCATGAAGTGCGTGACCAGCACGACGGTCGTGCCGCTGTCGCGGATCCGCTCGATCAGGTCCCAGGTGTCGCGGCGGGCGGCCGGGTCCAGTCCCGTGGTCATCTCGTCGAGGAACACCAGCCGGGGCGCGTTCACGACCGCCAGGGCCACCAGCAGCCGCTGGCGCTGCCCGCCGGACAGCGACGCGAACGAGGCCCGGGCCTTCCCGGCCAAGCCCCAGTCGGCCATCACGTCGCGCCAGTCCGGGCCACCCGGCTGCAGCGAGGAGAACAGGTCCAGGGACTCGGCCACCCGGATGCGTGCCGGCAGCGCCGACTCCTGCAGCTGGGCGCCAACCTGCGAGCGCAGGGCCGCCGCGTCGGCGTGCGGGTCCAGCCCCAGAACCCGAACGGTGCCCGCGTCGTGCGTGCGCAGGCCCTGCACGCACTCGACGGTGGTGGTCTTCCCGGCGCCGTTCGGGCCCAGCAGGCCGAAGATCTCGCCGTGGGCCACCTCGAACGACACGTCGCGGACCGCCTGGAAGTCGCCGTACCGCTTCGCCAGCCCGCAGACCTCCAGAACGGGCGCGTCCGCTCCGACCTGCCCGGTCATCCCTGCCGACCGCCGACCGTCACTTCCCGCACCAACCGTCGTTGGCCGCATCCCAAGCCTCCGACCCGCATCATCGCGCCGGCCGTGTCCGCGCCACTCGCACCACCACTGCCTCCTCATCGTTGGATCCGGGTCAGTCCCGCGCTCGACCCTCGAGCAGGCCGCGCAGCCGGAGCCAGTTGCGCCGCTCCCACCGCCCGGCGACCAATGAGAACACCGGCCCACCGACCCGCATCGCGCCGTGCAACTGGTACTGCCAGTCCCAGGCAAGCACGGTGCCGTCGCCATCAGAAGTGCAGGTGACCTCACCCGTGGTCGCCATCATCGTGCTCGACGTGCGCGACGCCAGCCGGTTGGGCGGGTCGAACGCAGTGAACTCGACCGTCATCGGCATGCCCCCGCGACCGAGGTCCATGACCACCTCGTAGCGGCTCCCGGCGCCCGGCGGTGGCGGGGTGAGCATGGTCGCCGACCGCATCGCTGGGTTCCACGAGGGCTCGTCCACGACGGCCTGGAACACCTCGTCGACCGGACGGGCGATCCGCACGCTTCCAGACATGTGGCCCACGCCCACGACGCTACGCCTGCGCGCCGAGGGGTGGCATGCTCACTGTCGACGGCCGTGCGCGCGTCGCCCGTGGGGCTGCAGTCGACCTGGTCACGGGAACTCCGTCGACGGAAACCCTGCCCAGACCTCGGGCCATGGAACTGGGCTACGGATTGGGCTACGGCCCCGAGCCCGATCCCGGGATCCCCCACCCCATCGCCGTTCCCGCCCCCGCCGGGGCGGTGAACTCCTTACCGCGCCGTCGCGCCCGGCCACCGAAGACCCCACCCACGTTCCTCACGGCCCTGGAGCACCGGCGATTCGTCAGTTCGCCGACACCGTGCGAGCCAATCGGATCATTGGGCCATGAACCGGCCCGCCCGCCCGGCATCGGCAAGACTCACTCAGCCCGCCACTGCAGCGGTGCCGATCGGTGGGAAGCATGGGTCGATGGTGGCTGGACCCAAGGCCCCGCCATCCCAGCGACCACCCTGACCGCCCTCGCGCCATCCGGACCCCGTTACCCTTCTGGTGGCCCTCAGCCTGGGGGTCGCGGTCGCCGGTCCCGGCATGACCTACTGCCCCTGTCGTTTGATGATCCAGGGGGTGTTGTCACCGGGTCTGGTGGCGTTGGCCGACCGCTGATGGGGACATGGCCACGACAGGTGCGTGGTCTCTTCGTAACGTGGGTGCCGGCAGCTGACGCTCGATCGGTGACCGCATCTGCGAGTGCGAGGATGACGTTGATGAGCGAGTACGCGGTGTTCTGCGGTCTGGACGTGGGCAAGGTGGCCCATCACGCCTGCGCCCTGGATCCAGTTGGGCGACGTGGCCGATGCGGCGACGCTCGAGCGGCCTCCTAAGCGAAGGCCAGGCCGCATCACCAACCGACGTCGCGTTGTGCAGCCAGTTGCCGGCAAACAGCCCCGCGATGAACATACGCCTTCGGCGGGCTGGTGCGCTACCTGCGCGCCGGCGCCCTGCCCTTCCATCTGGGCTGGTGGGCTTTCGTCCTGGGTGCCCCCCCCCGTGGCGACCCTGACCCTGGACCGCACCTGGCAGATCCCCGCGCCCTCGACACCCTCGCCGCACGGCTCTACGCGGCGTGTCGGGTTCTGGGTGGTCGTCGCCGCCAGGACCGTCACCGCGACCCACACCGGGGCGATCTGGGCTCGCTGAGTTCGGGGGTCCGCCCGCCTGTCAGGCCGGGGCGGGGACGACGACGACTGGGACCTCGGCGAACTCCAGCACGTTGAGCACGGAGGAACCCACGAATGGTTGGCCGACGTGCCGGACTCCGGAGCGCCCGAGCACGATCACGTCCGTGTTCCAGGCGGTCGCCTGGTCGAGGATGGATCGTGCGGGTTGCCCGCGGATGGTCCGCGTGTCTAGGCTGACATCGGCGCGGTCGGCGAGCCCGGTGACGTACTTCAGGATGGGTGCGACGTCTTTTGGGCTGCAGTCCTCGGCTTCCGCCCGAGCAGCGCCCCCCCGCCGATTGGGTAAGGCCCCGGGCTCGCTGGTCACGTGCACGGCGCGGATCTGGCCGGCTGACTGCTGGGCCAACCAGACCGCGGTCCGGGCGGCCGCCAGGCCCGCCGGTGAGTCGTTGACGGCGAGCAGGATGCGGATCATGGTCGGACCCTCTCGGATCGGGTCGGGTCGGCTGCCCAGCGCAGTCGGACGTGCTCGTCGTGCTCCTGGTCGTCGAGTGTGACCAGCAGGCTTCGGTGGGCGATCTGCAGTCGTGGGATCCACCGCTCCCGTAGCGCGCGCAGCTGGCGCCGGGTGGTGGCGATCTCAGCCACGACCGCGGCGTGCGCCGCGCTGACCACGGCGTGGTCGACCCCGGCCCGTACCGCGCGCTGGGCCAACGGTACGGCCTCGCGCAGGGCGGCGTTGTCGGGGGTGAACCCGCTGGCGGGCAGCTTGGGGATCGAGCAGGTCGCCGAGGTCGGGTAGCGCACCCCCATCGTCAGCTGCCAGGTGACCTCGAGCTGGCACTGGGCACCGTCCCCGGCCAGGCGCACGGCGCGCTGTCCGCTGACCAGCGCGGAGCGCAGCATCCAGACGTCGAGCTCGCCCACGGCTCGGGCCCATTCCGCGCGCGTGCGTTCCTCCAGCAGGGCGTAGTCCTTCTCCTCGGCGAGCAGGATCCGCAGCTTGCGTTCGAGCAGGTCGGCCCCACGCGTTGCGACGGCGTCCCGCCGGGCCAGCCACATCAGCCCGGCCCGACCGGGCGGTTGACCACGCACCGTGGCGCCCATCAGCGCCCCCTGCCACCGGGGCTGCCCGGGGATCCGTAGGCCTCAATCAGGGCGCGGGGCAGCATCGTCAGCTCGCGGCGGGGCAACTCGCCCAGGACCGCCCAGGCGAGGGCCAGCGTCCGCTCCAGGGGTCGGTTCTCGGCGTGGCCCTGGTCGAGCAGGTGCTCGGCGAACGCCTGCTCGTAGGCCAAGTAGTCCCGGTCGGTCCCGCTGAGGGTGTCCGGGCCGACCAGGTCGGCCAGCTCGCGGACCTGCCTCGCTCGGGCCAGCGCGGCGAGCAGTTGAGCGGCCACGTCGAGGTGGTCCTCGCGGGTGCGGCCCGGCCCGGCACCCTTGCGCATCAGCCGGGACAGCGACTGCAGCGGGTCCATCGGCGGGTAGACCCCGCGAGCGTGCAGGTCCGCCGAGAGGACCAGTTGGCCCTCGGTGATGTAGCCGGTGAGGTCGGGGATCGGGTGGGTGATGTCCCCGGCGGGCATGCTCAGCACCGGGATCACGGTCACCGAGCCGGGCAACCCGCGGACCCGCCCGCAGCGTTCGTAGAGCGAGGCCAGATCACTGTACAGGTAGCCGGGGTAGGCCCGCCGGGCCGGGATCTCCCCGCGGGCCGCGGACACCTCCCGCAGCGCCTCCCCGTAGCTGGTCATGTCCCCCATCACGACCAGCACGTGCCGGCCGTGCGTGAACGCCAGCTCCTCGGCCACGGTCAGGGCGATCCGTGGGGTGAGGATCCGCTCGATCACCGGGTCGTCGGCGGTGTTGAGCATCAGCACGAGCTCCCCGGCCCGGGAGCGCTCTTCCAGCCCGTCGCGCACGGCGGCGGCGTCGGCGTGGGTCAGCCCCATGCCCGCGAACACCACGCAGAACGGCTCCCCACCGGCGCTGGACTGGGCCGCGATCTGGGTCGCCAGCTCCAGGTGCGGCAGGCCAGCGACCGAGAAGATCGGCAACTTCTGGCCGCGCACCAAGGTGGCCAGCCCGTCGATGGCCGAGATGCCGGTGAGGACCGGTTCGGCCGGGGGCTCGCGCATCAATGGGTTCAGCGGCGCCCCGGTCGTGGGCGCCATGCGGCTCCCGCGGACCGGTGGCCCCCCGTCCAACGGTGCCCCGCGGCCGTTGCACACGCGTCCCAGCCACGCCTGCCCGACCGGCACCTGCAGGGGTGCCCCGCTGAAGCGCACGCGGGCGTGTTGCGGACTGATCCCGGTGGTGCCCTCCAGGACCTGGACGATCGCCAGGTCACGGTCGACCTCCAGCACCACACCGTGGCGCTGCTGGCCGTCGTCGAGCTGCAGGGTGACGTACTCGTCCCAGCCCACCCCATGCACGCCCTGGACGACCATCAGCGGGCCGCGCAGGCCCCGGACCGACGTGTACTCGACCGCACCCCAGCGGGTCATGGCGTCGCCCCGTCCGGGGCCAGGGCGTCCAGCTCGGCCAGCACCTGGTCGAGGCGGACCCCGACGCCCTCGGCGTCCTCCGGGCCGGTCTCGTCGCGGGCCCGCACCAACGGACCCCAGTCGGTCTCCTCGATCAGGGAGGCCAGGGCGCCGTCGTGGAGCAGGGCCAGGCTCCGGTCGTGAACCGCCAGGACCGCGTCCACCAGGGCCGCGGCCTTGGCCGGGGAGCACACTGCGTCGTTGGCCGACAGGGCGCTCTGCTGCAGGACCGCCTCGCGCAGCAGCCGACCAGTGAGCAGCACCACCCGCTCGGGCCCGGGCATCGATCCGACGCCCACCAGGTCGGCCAGTGCGGCGAGCCGGTCAGCCTCGGCGACCAGGGACAGCACCCGGCTGCGGCGACCGGCCCAGGCCGCGTCCCCGCGCGCTGCGTGCCAGGCGCCGACCCGGACCGCGTCCCGGGAGAACGACGCCCCCCAGGACACCGCCGGGTAGTGCCGGGCGTAGGCCAGGTCACGATCCAGGGACCACAGGCTGCGCACGAACCGCTCCGTGTTGGCACTCACCGGCTCGGTGACGTCCCCGCCCGGCGGGGAGACCGCCCCGATCACCGTCACCGAGCCGCGCAGCCCGCCGAGGGTGTCGACGTGTCCGGCGCGCTCGTAGAACGCGGCCAGCGATGACGCGAGGCTGGATGGGTAGCCCTCCTCGGCAGGCATCGCGCCGGATCGGGAGGCGAACTCCCGCAGCGCCTCAGCCCACCTCGAGGTGGAGTCCGCGATCACCACTGCGTGCAGCCCCATGTCCCGGAAGTACTCCGCCACGGTCATGCCGGTGTAGACGCTGGCCTCCCGGGCCATCATCGGCATGTTGGAGGTGTTGGCGATGACAACGGTCCGCTGGGCCAGGTGGCCCCCGGTCCGGGGGTCGACCAGGTCGGCCAGCTCGGCCACCACATCGGCCATCTCGTTGCCCCGCTCACCGCATCCGACGTAGACGATCACATCCGCGGTGCACCACTTGGCCACCTGTTGGAGCAGGACGGTCTTTCCCGTGCCGAACCCGCCGGGCACACCGGCGCTGCTGCCCAGCGCGATCGGGTAGAGCAGGTCCAAGACTCGCTGACCGGTGACCAGCGGCTCCCCGGTCTCGACCCGGCCGCGGTGCGGGCGGGCCCGGCGCACCGGCCAACGCTGCCCCATCCGCACCTCGACCCCGCCGACGAGAGCCAGGGAGGCCTCGGCGGCGTAGGTACCGGGGTCGGCGAGCCGATCAACCCGGCCGCCGGCCCGCGGGGGCACGAGGACCCGCAGCACGAGTGGGCCCTCGGTGTGGACCACCCCCAGAGTGGCTCCGGGCGCCAGGTCATCGCCCATTGCAGCGTGCGGCTCGAATGCCCACGTGCGGGTGTCCGGCGGGACCGGACCACCGGGGCGCAGCCAGGTGTCGGCGCCCAGCAGCGGGCGCAGCAGCCCGTCGAACATGCCACAGAGCAGCCCGGGGCCCAGCCAGGCCGACAACGGCTCCCCGACCGGTCGGACCGGGTCCCCCGGGGTCAGGCCCCCGGAGTACTCGTAGGACTGCACCGTGGCCACCCCGTCGGACAGGGCCACCAGCTCGCCGGGCAGCAGACTCTTGCCGAGCTGCACCATGTCGGACATCGCCACATCGTCGAGTCCCTCGACCTCCACCAGGGGGCCGCTGACCCGGACCACCCTCCCGGTGGGGCCGTGGTCGTCGAGCGCCCGGCTGGTCATTCCGACCACGGCTCCGCGTGCGCGATCCCCTGGTCCACCAGGTCGTCGGCCAGCGCCTGCAGGGAGTACTCCACCCGGCGGGGTCCCGACTCGGCCACGATGCCGCCATCCTCGAGCTCGGTGATCGCGGCACCGGCCCCAATATCATCGCGCGCGCGGGCACGCAGGGCCTCGAGCATGATCGGGTAGTCCGGGTCGTCGCGCAGGGCACGCACCGCCTCACGGGCGGCGCCCCGCAGGTCGTGGTGGGCGGTCAGTTGTGCGGCGAGAAGGACGCCGTGGGCCCGCCGTTGGGCGCCGGCGCGCTGGGCGGCCAGAACCGCTGCCCTGTCCGCAGCCCCCTTGGTCCGGGCCTCGGCGAGCAGGTCATCCGCCTCCTGCTGGGCAGCGGCCAGCACCGCTTGGGCGTCGGCGTCCGCCTGGGACAGGAGCTCCGCGGCCGCGGCGCGGGCACGGTCCCGCAGCGCCGCAGCCAGCGGCGCGAGGGAGTCGGCGTCCACCGCGGCCTGGGGTGTCATCCCGGCATCACCACCGTCAACGGCCCGACCCGACTCGGCACGAGGGCGGCGAAGGCCTCAGGGGTGAGGATGACCACCTCCACATCCTCGGGAAGTGCTGCCCAGCTGTCGCGCACCTGCGTGGCATCCTCCCCGGGCAGCACCATCACCCCGGCCAGGGACAGGCCCTGCGTGCGCACGGTCTGCCCGATCGCGGCCACGCGGCCCATGTCAGGCACTGCCGATCAGGATGATCGCGATGATCAGCCCGTAGATGGCGATCCCCTCGGCCAGGCCGACGATCACCATGGCCCGACCGAAGAGCTCCGGGCGTTCGCTGAGGGTGGCCAGGGCCGCCGCCCCGGTGTAGGCCACGGCGAACGCCGCCCCGAGCGACGAGCCCGCGACGGCGATCGATGCGCCGAGCAGCGCCGCCCAGTTCGACGAGGATGTGGTGGCTTCGGCCGCGACCACGCCCGAGGCCTGGGCAGCCGCCGAGCCCGCGTTGGCGGCCGCGGCCAGCACCGCGACCCCCGCGGCGGCCAACACCGCGTTCACTCCCAGCAGGACCCGCATCGCAGCACCGGAACGGGTCCGCAGGGCCACCCTCGTGGCCAGGACGACGACGAGCACGGGAAGGCAGATCAGCCAGACAGTCACAGGACACGCTCCGTCGCACAGGGGATGGACCACGGCTGGAACGCCCGGCCCTCGGACACGAACACACGCGAGAACAACTCGTAGTACTCCAGGCGCAGCGCCTGAACACCGGCCACGACGCCCTCCAGGACGAACGTCAGGACGTTGCCGACCACGAACACCAGCACCGCCGCCAGGATCAGCAGCCCACCAGCGGCCCACAGCGCCGTGGTGCCCTGCCACACCATCGCCAGCAGGGCTGCGTGGGCCAGGCCGAACGCCGCCAGCCGCGCGAACGACACGACGTTGGTGCCCAACCGGATCACGCCGTCGAACAGCTCCACCCCGGCCTCGGTGGCACCGGCCGCACCTCCCCCGGACGCGGCCAGCAGGCCCACGTAGGCCAGGACCAGGCCACCGACGGCGACGGCCACCCCCACTGCCACCAGCCACGAGGCCCCCGCGTACGCCCCGAGGCCGAGCAGGCCAACCCCCAGGAACAGTGCCGCGCCGGCCACCCCGGAGGTGGCCACCAGCGCGGTGCGCCACCCGCCCTCACGCCAGCGGTTCACGATCCCCAGCACATAGGCCCCGGCCAGCAGGATCGCCCCGACGCCCACAGCCACCTCGAGGAGCAGGATCGGCTCCACCAGCGGCTTGATCCACACCGTCGGGATCACGCCGGTGGGCCCGAAGAACTCCCCGAACAGCACCCCGAAGAAGATGGCCGCGACCGCCGAACCGACCACGAACGGCCAGATCCGGCGCACCCCCGCCAACCGCGGGAGCCGCCCCGCCCGCAACAGCAGCCCACCAGCCAGCAGCACGGCCCCCTGGCCGGCGTCGGCGAACATCATCCCGAACATCACCATGAACGCCAGGCCCGCCAGCACGGTCGGGTCGACATCGGCGTACGGGACGGTCGCGTAGGTGTCCACCAGGGGTGCGAGGGACTTGTTGAGCCCAGCGTCGGTGTGCACCAGCGTCGGTGGGTCGATACCCCGCGGCGTGGGCAGGGTCACCACCGCACCGCCAAAGGCGGCCACGGCGTCGGCGATCCCTGCGACCTCGGCGGCCGGCGCCCATCCGAGCATCCCGACAACCCGGTCCCGGGCCACGCCCGCCGACGCCCGGGCCTCCAGCTGAGCCTCTCCGGCCAGCAGGTCGCTGCGACCGGCCCGGGCCCACGCATTCGGGTCCGCGGCACCGCGCTGGAGCGTTGGGGTCAGGTCGTCTGCGTGCGGGGACTGGGCCAGGAGCCGCGCCGCTTCGCCGACGTCGGCCTCACTGGCCGACTCGAGCTCAGCCACCCCCAAGCAGGCCACCTCGACCAGCACGTCGCGCAGGCTCTCGTCGGGCGCCAGCACCGCGACCCGGTGCATCCGGACCGGCTCCATCGACTCACGCCACGGCATCGAACACCTCCAGCGCACCCGCGGCACCCGACCCGCCGCGGGCCGCCACCTCGAGCGCGGCCCGGACTCGCCAGGCATCCACCCCGAGGAGGGCGACCGCCCCGAGCACCGGGGCCGGTGTGGTGACCGGGCGACGCAACAGCACAGCCCCGTCCGACCCGACCCGGCTCCACCAACGGGCCTCCGCGCGCCACAGGTCCCCGGGGTCCTCGACTCCGTCCAGCGCCCACCGGGCATCCGGGGGCAGCGAGTCGGCGAACGCCCGCAGCGTGCGAGTGCCACTCCAGCGCGATCCGAGCAGTCGGGTCGCCGCACGCACGGCTGGGGTCGTGGGATCGGCCTGGCCGACCACGACCTCGCGGACCAGCACGAGCGCCGCCGCTCCGCCAGCCCATTCGCGGGCCTCCGGCACACCGACCGACACCTGCGCCGCCCATGACAGCCGCATGCCCAGGCGGATGGCGGCGGCGGTGTCCGCCCCGGGGTCGCCCCACGCCGAGCTGGCCAGCACCTGACGGATCTCGGGCAGGGATCCTGCCCGGGCAGCCCGAGTCCACGCGACGGCCATGCTGCCCAATCGGAACGGTGGGTCGACGGCGCTTCCCCCCAGCTCACGAACCCGTTCGTCGACGTTGGCCACCTCGAACCCGCCCGCCAGGTTCCGCAAGACACGCGCCGAGCCGGTCGGCACCCAGCCGGCCAGCACGCGCATGTTCCACAGGACCGTCGCGGCCACCGCATGCTGCGCCTGGGCCAAGTCCTGGCCCAGGCGCACATCATGGCCGTAGGGCGTCTCGGCCAAGGCAGTCACCGCTGAAGCGACGCTGGCCCGACCGGCGAGGTCCCTCGCGCCAGCGGCGCCGACCCGCCGCTGGGACATCGCCCGGGCACGCACCCCCGCGGCCACCCAACCGGTGCTCACTGGGAGTCCGCCATGACGGCCAGAAGCTCCCCGCGTGCTTCCCGGACGACGTCGGCCACGAGAGCGGCTCGGCGTGCGTCGGCCTGCTCGGCCAGGGACTCCGCCGCAGCCTGGGCATCGGTGACGAGGACCGCAACCTGCTCGGCTGCCCCGGCCTGCGCTGCTGCGGCCGCCTGCGCGCGCTCGGCATCAGCCGCGCGCCGGGCCTCCGCGAGGATCACGCGCGCCTGCTCCGCCGCCAGCTCGCGACGGTGCAGCGCCTCGCGCTGCGCCTCCGAGCCGATCTGCTCGACCTCGCCCTGCACGTCGGCCAGCATCGCGAACACGGGCTCCAGTTCCGCGGACCGCTCGGTGACCCGGTCAGCCGGTACCCCGGACATCGCAGGTGGGCCGGGAGAGCCGCTCGGCCGGAACCGATCCAGCAAGTCTCGCACACCCATCACGCTCACCTCCCTCGTGGGGAAGGGCGCCGAGCCCCAGTATCGTTAGGGAGCCCAGTGCCCGGATAGGGGCAAAGGTCCCGCGACGTCGCCCCTACATCAGGCGAAATGACCCGATGGGCGTGCCGTCACCACGAGGTGACCTGAGCGCCTTGGTCCCGTGCCGTCGTCAGTCCAGCTTGGGCGCGAGGTAGGCCACGGCCGAATCGATGGTGTCCAGTTGGGGGTAGTCGTCCTCGGGGATGTCCGCGCGCAGTGCGTCAGCGAGCAGCGCGACGAGCTCGAGGAAGTCGATGGAGTCCAGGCCCGCCTGATCGCGTAGGGATTCGCTCGGGTCCAGCCCGGCGGGCTCCACGTCGGGAGCCACGAGCCCCACAGCATCGAGCAGGACGTGGTGCGCGCGGTCGGTGTTCATAGCTCCTCCGGGTTCTGCAGGGCGTGGGCGAACGTGGCCAGGAAGGCCGACGCGGTGCGGCCGTCGCTGGCGCGATGGTCGGCGGCGAGCGCGACCGTGACGGTCGGGCGGACGGACGGCATGCCGTCGACCGCCCAGGGGCGCTCGACGATCCCGCCGATGCCGACCAGCGCGACCTGCGGGGGGAAGATCACGCCGTACAGCGCGTCCGGGCCCGTCTCCCCGAGGCTGCTCACGGTGATGCTCCCACCGGCCATCTCCGCCTGGCGCAGGTTGCCGCGCCGGGCCCGGACGACCAGGTCGGTCAGGGCGGCCATGAGGTCGTCGATCCGCAGGGGGCCTGCGTCCGGGATCGCCGGAGTCACCAGACCGCCGCCGCGGGTGGCGACGGCGACCCCGAGGTCGATCCGCTCGGCGGTGCGCAGGGCGCCGTCGACCCAGTGGCCGTTGAGGTCGGGGACCGCCGCCGCGGCAAGCACCGTCGCCCGCAGGAACAGCGCTGCAGGCAGTACCCGCCTGGCGACCGGGAGGGCCGCATTGTGGGCGCGCAGCCACCCCAACGTTGTCGCGAGGTCGATCGTCTGCGTGACGTAGTAGTGCGGGATCTCCGCGTTCGACCGCGACATCAGGTTCGCGATCGCTGTGCGCATCGCGGCCCTCTTCTCGGCCGGGGCGGCCGGGTCGGTCGCGGGTCGCGCAGCAGCGGCGGGTGCGCCGGAAGCTGGGACCGGGGCGACCTCGGCCGCGCGCTCCACATCGGCGCCCGCCACTGCCC
>JBAVKQ010000240.1:0-2855 GCA_049688395.1 Candidatus Nanopelagicales bacterium | reverse complement strand
CCGGAGAAGCCGGACTCGACCGGCCGGACTCACGCACCCCAAACCGCCGAACAGCCCCCGCCCAACCACCAGTGCCCCGATAGCCAGACAGGACCCCAATCAGAGGGTCACATCACGGATTGAGGCTAAAGCGCTCACTCGTGGTCGGGGTGGCCGTCTCCTCGTGCACGATCCCCTCGCCCAACCCGGGGATCGACCGCTCGGCCAGCCGCACGAACTGGTCGCGGACCTGCCGCTTGCGGGCCTCGTAGCGCGGGGTCGGCCCGCGGCCCGGCACTACGCCCCACCACGCGTGCTGGGCCGGCACCACGCCCATGAGTTGCACGCTGGTCTGCCCGGTGGGGCACAGCCTCGGGTTGCGGGGGTCGGCGAGGTTGGCGATCCAGACCATGACGAACCCAGCCTCCGGGAAGTCGCCTCCCCGCAGGGTCGCGTACGCCGTGTCCAGGTCGTGGCCGTCGTGGACCAGGTCGATCGCGTTCGGGTGCCCCTCGGCGGCGAGGTCGGAATCCAGGACCAGGTACACCACCGCCAATGGCAGCGGCAACTCATAGCCGGTGACCCGTCTGCGCAACCGCGAGGGCACCGCATCCGGGTCGACCAACTGCAGGTAGGTCTGCTAAACGCTGACAGCCGACACCACGGCGGGCGCTCGGATCGCCTGCTCCAGGCCCGGCGCGGAGTCCACCGACGCGCCGCGCACCTGAACGCCGCGGACACGCCCTTGGGAGACCAGGATCCGGTCCGCCTCGGTCCCAAGCATCACCTCCCCACCGTTGCCGCGGACCACGTCAGCCAAGCCATCGGAGATGACCTGTGACCCTCCCTGCGGGTAGCAGAGGTCCTCGACGTAGTCGGTGATCAACGATGCTGCAGCGAGCAGGGACATCCGAGACGGCGCCATGGCGACGCTGCCGTTGGTCCAGCCGAGCAGCGCGACCTGCAGCGCCGGTGATGCGCCCACCGAGTCGAGATAGCCCCCCGCTGTCGACCTGGCGTAGCGCGCCAAGGCGCGCAGCCGCCAGGCAAGCATGGGCAGGTCGCGCAGCCCCGGTGCGTCCGGGATCTGCTGTTGCGCACTGGCCAGCCTCTGCGCGAGGGTGAGGAAGTCCTCGATCGCGCCCCGTTCGCCCGGGAACGCCTCGAGCAGCCGTTCCCGATAGGCGGCCATCCCACGCGGAACGGCGAACTGCCGGTCTGGGCCGAGAATCCGGACCCTGCCGAGCGGATCGAACTGCTGGAACTCCACCTCCACACCCAGCGGGCGGAGTACCCGCTGCGCCGGCGCCTCGGACGTGTAGTGCAGGCCGATGTCGAACTCGTATCCGGCGTGGGTGAAGGCCGACATGTGCCCACCGACGTGGTCACCCGCATCGATGACCAGCACCCTGCGACCCGCGTTGGCCAGGTGCGCCGCCGCTGTCAGCCCTCCCGGCCCGGCCCCGATGACGATGACGTCGCAATCGTGAAGACCAGCCACTTGCGTCACCCCCTCAACACACCTCCACAGTGGCACCCACCACCTCCCGGCTACAGAGGCGAACGACTCCGATCGGCCAGCCCCGACCTTCACCCCGCCAGCCCCGATACGACCACGGCGCCCAGCCGCAGCGACAGGCCGGACAACCCACTGGGCTACACGGTGGGCAACGCGTGCAGCCCTGCACTCGAGATCACCGATCGCATGGGCATTCCCGCCCCCGGCCCTCCCCCGACCCCCCCGTACCCGCCTATGTTCCCCGACGACGAACAAGCCATCCGCGACGCGGTCCACGGCACCCCACTCACGCACCAAGCAAATGGGCCAACTCAGGGATGACGATCAGGGCCGGGACGATCATCCCAACCGTTATCACCCAGGAGCGGTCATGGGACTTGATTCGGGCCAGCAGCGCGGTCACGACGGTGGCAGCCCCAGCCACCATCATGCCGACTCCCACCCCCCGCGCGAGAAGCGAGCCGCGTTCCAACAATCCGGAGTTGACGCCCACCACCGCCCAGGTCAGAAGCGTGACGAAGACCAGCAACAAGCGACTCGCCCATTTGCCGATCACCGTTCTTGGCAACGCTGCCCGCGATTCGCTGTGCTGTGGGCGCGATTCATGGTGCTGCAACTCAGTCACAGAACTCACCTCCCGGCCGCCAAGAACAACCAGGACTGGGCCGCCCAGAGCGGCTACTTCAAGTGTAGTGGGTCCGATTCCGCACGCGGGACGTCGCGTTGGGCGCACAACAACCTGCTCGCCCGGATCCGGCGAGGGGGGACTCGATCATCGGCACGATGCAGGACCGACCGATCGGGCATCGGTGTGGCGGCTGCGACCAGCGGGCACGTCTGCGCGGGTTATGCGCTTGCGCAACCACGTCACGCTGCACTCACGACCACGGCAAGTCCGGCGAGTCTGCCCCATGGTGGGCTACAACCCCAGACCCTCCGACGGAAGCGCGCCAGGGCCAGTCGGTCGACATCCGTCGCCGTCCCTGTTGGTGGGTCGGCGCGTGCCAGCGGTGATCCGGCTAGGTGGCGACGGTGGCGGCCAGGGTTTCGGCGGCGGTGTGCTGGGGGGTCCAGCCGAGGAGCGCGTGGGCTTTTGTGGTGTCCATGAGCATCGGAACCCGCAGGGTGTGCAACCACTCCGCCCACGCCGGTGTGAAGGGCGCCACGGACAGTAGCCGGGAGCCCAGGCTCACCACCTGATGTGGTACTGGGACGGGCAGCGCCCCAACCGCCCGGGCGTAGTCCCCCAGCGTCACAGCCCCCTCGCCGGCCAGGTTGTAGGCACCCGGGGTGCCGACCCCGAGCACCGCGGCCACGATCGCGGCGGCCACGTCGTCGTGGTGCACCAACTGCAGGG
>JBAVKQ010000239.1:0-6323 GCA_049688395.1 Candidatus Nanopelagicales bacterium | reverse complement strand
GGTCGGCGCCGACCAGCGCCCTCGCCAGGCACCCTCACACGCTCACCGGGCACCAGAGGCGGCCCCGTCACGAGCCAGATGGCCCTTCCTCACACAGATCCGCGCTCACGCAGAACCACCAGCCGATTCTCGCGCCCAGCGGCCGCTCCCTGACCCGCCTAATTCAGCGGCCTCCTAGACAGGCTGATCGCACAGGGCGAGACGGGATGGGGTCAGCCGATCGGGCAGGTCGGGGCATCACCCGGAGAGACGCCCGTGGTGGCCGTGGCCGAATCGGTCGGTGCCGAGGTGGCGGGCCCCTCGCCGGAGCCCGCACCGGCTGTGGGGGCGGCGCCATCGCTGGGTGCCGGCGTCGGGCTCGGTGTGCGCAGGGGCTCATCGAGGCGCAGCGTTGTCCACAACTCGTCGGCCTCGGGCTGCACCCACTGCACCCGGTTCGGGTCCGGGGGCCAGTCCTCGACGGGCACGGTCAGGAACCCGATCTCGGACAGTCCGACATCGCGGGCCCGGACCGCCACCGAGGCCAGCGCCCGGATGCTGCCCAGCCCCGGGTCGGTGGTCAGCGACGAGGTCGCCGCATCGAGGAACTGGTAGAGGTCGACGGGGTTGAACAGCACCCCGGTGGAGGTGACCTTCTGGATCAGCGCGGAGACGAACTGCTGCTGGCGCTCGATTCGCTGGGTGTCCGAGCCGTCGCCACCCTCCACGCCCTTGCGCACCCGGACGTAGTCCAGCGCCGCCTGGCCGTCGAGGGTCTGACAGCCTGGCTCGAAGGCGATCTTGGAGGCCGGGTCGTCGATGGGGGCATCGACATAGACCGTCACACCGCCGATCGCGTCGACCATCGCCACGAAGCCCACGAAGTCCACGACCGCGAAGTGGTCGATCGCGATGCCGGTCAGGGACTCCATCGTGCGCTGCACGCACACCGGTCCGCCGATCACGTACGCGGAGTTGAACTGGCGCAGCGCCCCGGGCACCACGGCCCCGTCGGGTCCGACGCAGTCGGGCATCTGCACCATGGAGTCGCGGGGGATGCTGACTCCTGCGGCCCAGCTGTTGTCCGCCGACAGGTGCAGCAGCATCGTGGTGTCGGCCAGGCCGGGGGAGTCCCCGCCCACCGAGCCGTTGGCACCCTCGCGTGTGTCCGAGCCGATCGCCAGGATGTTCAGCGCCTGGCTGTCCTTGGCCGGGCGCACGTCGCCCAGGCCGTCGCCGGGATCGATGGTGGCGATGTTGTCCTCGAGGTTGCGGTAGGCCAGCCAGACGGTGACCACCATGATGCCCAGAACTGTGAGCACGACCGCGGCGACGGCCCACGGCCAGCGCCGACGCCGGGCAGGCTCCTGCTGCATCACGTCCTCCTGGTCGGGGGTCGGACCTGGGGCTGAGGGTAGCCCGCTCGGCGGCGAGGTGTGCCGTGCCGCCGGGCTCGGTCAGCCGGCGGCCATCGCATCCAGTGCGATCCGGTCGAAGGGGGCTGCCCCGCCCAGGTCGCTGCACACGATCCGGGCCAGCACCTGCCCGCGCCGCAGGGCCTGGCCGACCGACATCTCGGCGAACAGCAGTCCATCGAGGAACCCGGTGGCCAGGCTGTCCCCCGCGCCGGTCGTGTCGACGATCGGCAGGTCCAGCGCGGGCGGCGGTTCCCAGGTGACGATCGGGCCGCTGGCCCCGCGCTGCACGAGCATCGTCCCACGCCGGCCCATGCCGAACACCACATGGGAGGCAGGTCCCACGGCGAACCAGCCCACCGCGGTCGCCACCGGATCGTCCACGTGCGCCGCGGAGGCGAACAGGTAGTCGGCCGAGGCGACGAAGTCCGCCCGGTACGGGTCAGCGGGATCGCGCACGTCCTGCAGGTCCACGGCCACCGGCAGGCCGAGCGTGCGGGCCCGAGCCACGACGCCGCGCGCCCAGTTGGGCAGCGACGAGAACACGAGGTCGGCTCCCGAGAGCGCGCTGTCGATGGCGGGCTCCGGCGGTTGCAGGGTCATGTGCGACCCGCCGTCGTAGAAGGAAGTCCGGCGCCCATCGGGGCGGATGAGGTTCACCGAACGTGCCGTGCCGCCCGGATCGACGAACATCAGCGAGGTGTCCACGCCCTCAGCCGCCAGGACGCCCCGGACCAGGCTGCCGGCCATGTCATCCCCGGCGCTGCCCAGGATGCGCGTGTCGTGCTTCAGTCGGGCGCAGGCCCGAGCGGTGAAGGCGGCAGCGTGCCCCACGGTGTCGACGTTGCGGACGTAGTGCCCGTCGGCGTCGAGGTCGGGGTGGTCCTCGCCCAGGATGACCAGGGTGTCCAGGCCCGGGTTGCCGACGATGGTGATCCGACCGGCGCGCCCGGCGGTGTCAGTCCAGGACATGGCTGACCAGACCATCGAGCAGCTTCGGCTCGAACCACGTCGACTTCGGCGGCATGATCCCGCCCGCATCCGCCACCGCGATCAGGTCCGCGACCGTGGTGGGGTACATGCTGATGGCTGCGGTCCACTGGCCTGAGGCGACCGCGGCCTCCAGCTCGGCCAGGGGGCGCACCCCGCCGACGAAGCCGATCCGCGGATCGGTGCGCTGGTCGATGATGCCCAGCAGCGGTTCGAGCAGGTGCCGACCCAGCACGGCCACGTCGAGCTGGTCGGCGGGGTCGGTGGCGGTCCGCAGCGCGTCCGGGGCGCTCAGGACGTACCAGCGCCCCGCCAGGTGCAGTCCGAACCGGCCGGGGGCAGCGGGGGTGACCGGCCCCTGGGAGGCCTCGACGGTGAACGTCTGCCCGATCTGGGCCAGCAGCGTCTCGGGGGTCAGCTCCGGCGCGGCCCGGACCAGCCGGTTGTAGGGCAGGAGCGCGACCTCGTCGGCGGGGAACGCCACGGCCAGGAACCGGGCGGTGGCCGCTGTCGGCCGCCGCGCGTGCACCATCGAGGCCGCCGCACTGCGGTGGTGGCCATCGGCGATGTAGAGCACCTCGAGGTCCTCGAAGGCCGTCGTGAGGGTCCCGACCGTGGCCGGGTCGACGATCGGCCAGATCTCGTGGCGCACGCCGCCCGGGCCGACGAGGTCGGTGGGGGCGGGGTCGGAGGTGGCCGCTGCGAGCGCCTGGGCGATGGCGGTGCTGGGCCGGTGGATCAGGAACACCGGACCCGTCTGGGCGCCGAGCGCCTCCATGTGCGCGGCCCGGTCGGCCTGCTTGTCCGGGCGGGTCGTCTCGTGCCGGCGGATCAGGCCGGTGTCGTAGGCAGCCGTGCTCGCCCCACCGACGACCCCGGTCTGGGCGTGGCCGCCCCGGGTCAGCCGGTAGACGTGGAACCGGGGCTCGGGGTCGCGCACCAGCACGCCGTCTGACTGCATCCGGGCGAACGCGGCTGCGGCCAGGTCGTGGGCGTGCGGGTCAACGGCTGCGACGTCCTCGGGCAGGTCGATGTCGGGTCGGGAGACATGCAGGAACGAGTTCGGTCGGGCCGCGGCCATCTCGATCGCCTCGGCCCGGTTCATCACGTCGTAGGGCAGCTCGGCGACCTCGGCGGCCAGTTGCGGGGGCGGGCAGAGGCCACGGATCGGCGCGAAGAGGGTCACCGCGTCATCGTAGGTGGGCCGGTCTGCCCCGCCGATCAGGGCAACGCTCAGTGCGCGAACGTCACCGTGATCCGGGCCCGGGCCAGGGTGTGGAAGGCCAGCGTGAAGGCGACGGCGACCGGTGAGGCACCCGGATCGACGCCGAGTGCTGGCACATCCATCGCGTGCACCACGAACATGTAGCGGTGCGGATGGTCGCCCTCCGGCGGTGCCGCGCCGGAGTATTTCGCGCTGGCGAAGTCGGTGCTCGCGTGGAACCCGCCGGGCAGCGTGGCGTCGGCCGCGCCGGCGCCCCGGGCCAGTTCGGTGACCGAAGCCGGCAGGTCGGTCAGCGACCAGTGCCAGTACCCGCACCCGGTGGGGGCGTCGGGGTCGAGACAGGTGACGGCGTAGCCGCGAGTGTCGGCGGGCGCCCCGGACCAGGCCAGGTGCGGGGAGACGTCCTGGCCGCCTGCGGACCCGTGGACGTGGGCCATCGCGATCTCCTGGCCGTCGACGAGGTCGGTGCTGGTGAGCTCGAACCAGGGCCGGGGCGGCAGGTAGTCGTAGGGATCGGGGGCGACCGGGCGTTCGATCGACATGGGTTCCTCCTCAACCGCGGGGATGGGCTGGTGGAACCAGCCAACCACTGCCAGCGGCGTGAGGACGCCTGAAGGGGCCCGGACAGGTGAGAACCCCGCTGCCGACGGGGGAGCAAGCAGCGGGGCCTCGGGATTAGTCTGGTCGTTCGAGGTCCTGCGCGCAAGTCAACTTTCGCGGGCAGTTTGACTTGAGGCACCACGTCCTTCGCACCTTGGCGTACACAGCTCTCCTATTCGACACTCGCTGCGGTTCGCTGCACCGGCCCGGCAATCCCGCGCGACACGGCTCTAGCGTCGGAAATGCTCACCCGGCCGCTGCCTCCCTTGCCAGGCCGGCTCGGGTTGATCGCCGCCGCCGTTGGCGACATTGACCACCTGCGCGGCTCGCCCCGAGTCACCGGCATCCGCTCGCTACGCTGAAGCGACAACGTCAGCGGGGTCAGTGGTTGAGTTGGCTGAACTCGAGTCTTGGGAGGTAGCGGCGCCGAGCGCTGAACGATCGATGACCAGCCCGCCGCGCGGGCGAGGAGGGACTGATCGTCCCATCTTGTAACGCGTAACGTTACGCGCTACGGTATGCGTGTGATCGTGAGCTTCCGGCACAAGGGGCTGGAGCGGCTGTACCGCACGGGGTCGAAGCGAGGGGTTCAGGAGGAGCACGTGCCGAAGTTGCTGCGCATGCTGTCGGTGCTGGACGTGGCCCAGACTCCGGAGGACCTGGCGATCCCGTCGTTGCGGACCCACCCGCTGAAAGGCGAGCTGGCCGGACACTGGTCGATCTGGGTCAACGGCAACTGGCGCATGACATTCCGGTTCGTGGACGGCGATATCGAACTGGTCGACTACCAGGACTACCACTGAGGAGGTGAGCAGGATGGTGATGCGCAACCCGGTGCACCCGGGTGAGGTGCTGCGAGAGGACGTGCTGGCCGACCTCGGCCTGGGTGTGGCCGAGGCGGCCTCCCGGCTAGGAGTCTCCCGGGTCACGTTGAGCCGGGTACTGCACGGCCACGCCCGGGTCAGCCCCAACCTGGCCGTGCGCCTGGAGCAGGCCGGCGTCGGCACCGCGCGGGCCTGGCTCGCTATGCAGACCGCCCACGACCTCGCCGCCGAACGTGCTGCCGGGGTTCCGAAGGTCCGCCGCCTTGATGAGGTCGCCTGACGAGCGAGCGGCCGAAAGGATCAGACGATCTCGGAAGCCACGACCCGCGTCACTTCGGCCGCCTATCGCTGGCCTGGGGGGCGGCGCACCGGGCGTCTCCATGTCTCGATCTTGCGCCATGCGATGGGCTGGAGTCCGAGTGATTGGGGCATTGGGACATGGATGAGCTTCGGCTGTTCGGCACGCCTGAGGTCGATCTGGAGGACGCTGCGGTGATCGACGACATCCGCGGGATGCGGGTCGCGCTGGCCGATGTGCTGCGGGTGCCTCGGCGGTGGTCGGGTGGGTTGCGTCGCACGACGCAGGCGCGGGCGATCCGTGGGTCGAACACGATCGAGGGCTACAGGGTGTCGGCCGAGGACGCGGTGGCGGCGGTGGACGAGGAGCCGCCGGTGTCGGCCGACGAGCGGACCTGGGTGGAGATCATCGGCTACCGCCGGGTGCTGACCTACATCCTGAGGATGGCGCCTGAGCCCGGCTTCGCTGTGGACTCGCAGTTGCTGCGGTCGCTGCACTTCATGCTGCTCGATGTGAGCACCGAGCAAGGCGAGCCAATGGTCGACGCGGCGATGGCGCACCTGAACCTGGTGATGATCCACCCGTTCCGCGACGGCAACGGGCGGATGGCCCGCGCCCTGCAGACCTTGGTGATGGCTCGCGATCAGGTCCTGGAGCCGACCTACTCCGGCGTCGAGGAATGGCTGGCTGCCAACACCGAGGACTACTACCGCGTCCTGGCGCTCACCGGCGGGGGCGCTGGGACCCGGGCAACGACGCCGGGCTGTGGGTGAAGTTCAACCCGCGCGCCCACGCCGAAGGTGCCCCACCCCCATACCGGGGCAGGAATGGCCCTCGGGCTGGGTGAAGTGCATGTCTGGGTAGCGAAGACCGCATCTCGACAAGTGCGCTCAGGGAAGTGGCGCAGTCACCTCCACGCTCACCTGCACCTCGTCGGCGACCTTCAGCTGGCCCATCATCGCGCTGTAGGGGCGCACTCCGAAGTCGCTCTG
>JBAVKQ010000238.1:0-21088 GCA_049688395.1 Candidatus Nanopelagicales bacterium | reverse complement strand
CCGGTGCCCAGGGTGCGCAGGCGCAGGGCCATCATCGCCCGGACGGTGGCCGGTTCGACCAGGGCGCCCGTGCCCGCGGCGTGCGAGCGGGTGAGGCTGACCTGCAACGCCGCGCGCCGGTCGGCGGGGATCGCGACCGTGGCCAGCGCGCCGAACCCGGTGGACACCCCGTAGGTCGGTTCCGGGCGACCGGCCAGCGCCGCGATGTGCGCTCTCCCGGCGGCGACCCGCTGGAGGGTAGGGGCGCCGACATCGACCCGGAGCCCCTGACGGGCGATGGCCGCGACATCGGTGAGGGTGAGTGCTTCCAGATCCACCCCGGCGCCGGGGGCGTTCGGGCCGTTGCGCGCGTTCGGCGGGGTGATCCGAGGGTCGGCCATGCCCCATTGCTAGCATCCCAGCAGCGCGTTGGCCTTCCAGCCGGGTCGACGGTCCACGATCCAGGGGGATTCCCGATGAGCATCGGCAGGTACTCAGTCGCAGCGGTCGTGGCATGCGGGGTGTTGCTCGCGGGTTGTTCGAGTCAGGACCAGGTCGCGCAGACCGAACCGTCGGCCAGTGTGCTGCCCTCGGCATCGCCGGCCCCCACTGGGCCGCAGACCATCCGGGAGGCCATCGACTACGTGGGCAGTGGCGTGTACCGCATCGAGACCACGTCCTGCGACGTGCCGGGACGCTCGTCGGGCACCGGGTTCCGGGTGGGCGAGGACCTGCTGGCCACGGTGGCCCACGTCGTCGCGGACTCGCGCACCATCTCGATCCGCAGCTCCGACGGGGTGGTGCGCGGCGAGGTCGTCGGCATCGACCCCGATCGTGAGGTCGCCCTGGTGCGGGCGATCAGGCCGATCACGGGGCATGTGTTCCAGTTCGCCACCGAGGCCCCCGAGCTGACCTCGGAGGTGGCCGCGCTGGGCTATCCGGAGGGCCTTCAGCTCGCGCCTGCGATGGGCAACGTCACGGGCCTGGATCGCCGCATCGAACTCTTGGATCAGTCGCTGACGGGGATGATCCAGACCGACGCCGGAATCAACCCCGGCAACTCCGGCGGCCCGCTGATCGATGCGCGCGGGGTGGTCGTGGGACTCGTCGAGGCGCAGTACGTCGATGCCGCCGGAGTGGGGTACGCCGTGCCCGCAGGGGTCGCCGCGGATCTGATCGACGGCTGGTCGCAGACGCCGGTCGCCCAGGCTCTGGCCGACTGCCCCGATCCCGCCGGCGATTACGTCGCGACCGAGAGCATCCATCCTGACGCACCCGCGATCGCGCTGACGTTCCGCAACTACGTGCAGTCGATCGACGACGGCTACTACTCCGATGCGTGGGGACTGCTGACTGGGGACCTGCGCAAGTCCTACGGCGACTTCGAGCAGTTCGCCGAGGAGTACTCCAGCACGAGGATCTCCGACCTGGTCCTGGAGAAGGTGTCTCGCCGTGACGAGACCCGCAACACCGCAGACGTGCGCTTCGTGAGCACCCAGTCCGCGGAGCTCGGTCCAGACGATCAGACCTGTTCCCAGTGGCACCTGCGCTATACCGTGCGGGTCGACTCCGGGATCTGGCTCATCGACAGCGCGAAGAACCTCGGTGACTCGCCGGTGGACTGCTCGAGCCCGGAGCCCTCCGAGGTCGATCCCTCCCAGGCCGAGTCGTCCCCCGAGCCTGAGGCCACCGGCTGACGCTGGACTCAGCGGGCGCGCAGGTACAGCACCGTCTGGTTGGCGCCGGGGGAGCGGCGCTCCTCGGTGGTGAACAGATCGGTGCGGGCCCGGACCAGGTCCGAGAGCTTGCGGTAGCCGTAGAGCCGCGGGTCGAAATCGGGCTGCAACTTGTTGAGGTAGTTGCCGAACGTGCCCAGGTGCGCCCAGCCCTCGTCGTCCACGGACTGCTCCAGGGCGGTCAGCACGAACTTCTTCGGCAGCTTCTGCCGGGGTCGGTCCTGTTCGGTGGGCGCGGACGGTGCCGGCGTGGTCGACTCGGTGGTCGCGCGCTCGGGCGGCTCGGGCTCCACCGAGCGCCCGCCGTCGCGCAGCACCTCGACGAACACGAAGCGGTGGCAGGCGTTGCGGAACGCCTCTGGCGTCTTGCGCTCCCCGAACCCGAGGACCATCAGGCCCTCCTCGCGCAGCCGCATCGCCAGTCCGGTGAAGTCGCTGTCGGAGGTGACCAGGCAGAACCCGTCGAAGTTTCCGCTGTAGAGCAGATCCATCGCGTCGATGATCAATGTGCTGTCGGTGGCGTTCTTGCCCGTCGAGTAGGCGAACTGCTGCACGGGCTTGATCGCGTTGCGCTGCAGGACCTTCTTCCACGCCGAGCTGGTCGGGGCGGTGAAGTCCCCGTAGATGCGCCGCACGATCGCATCCCCGAACCGGGCCACCTCCGCCAGCAGCGCCTCGATGACCGCGGCTTGTGCGTTGTCGGCATCGATGAGGACCGCCAGGCGCAGGTGGCTGCCCTCGGAGTCGTGGTCGGGGCTGCGTCGCGGGGTGCTGGCCATGGGGTCAGCCTGTCACCTCCGACGGTGCCGGCGCACCGGCGCCCGCCGCCGGTCGTGTGCCGGTCGTGTGCCGTTCGCGTACCAGTCCGGCCCCAGTCGCGTGCCGGTCGCGGCCCAGTTGTCCGATTCGGACACGCGCTGGCCGCCCGCGGACACAGGCGTCCGAATCAGCCACACGGATGTCCGGAATCGACAATCGCCTGAGGCTGCCCTGCCTGAGCGCCGGAGCCACTCGGTGTCTGGCTGTCGGGTCGGCGGCGGATCGCCCCGCACCGGAGGTGAGGTTAGACTCACCTCATGTATCGGGTGCTCCTCACCAGGCGGCGGGTCATCGACCACGGCCGCATGGGCGCCTGCCTGTGTCGAATGCGCTGAGCAACGGCCCCGTCCCGCCCCGTTCGCGCCCCCACAGTCCCCTTGGAGTTCGTCATGACCGCACTGCCCACTGCCTCGCCCACGCACACGTCCGCCTCGGCGGCGTCGGTCGCACCTGCGGACGCCTCGGCCGGCCCTGACTCGCCCGGCACCGAGTCGGCCGGACCCGATCCGTCCGGCACCGAGTCGGCCGCTGCTGCCTCGGCGGCTACCGGGCTCGCTGCCCACCGCACCTCCCCGATCCCCGGCGGGCTCGACCCGCGCGGTCCACGGTTCGGTGCGGCGCTCACCACCGTCGTGCTGTCCGCCGCGCTGGTGCTGGCCTCCCCGGTGCTGCTCGCGGTGCAGGCCGTCGTCTTCGCGCTCGGCGTGCTGGCCGGCCCAGCGAAGCAGCCCTACGGACTGCTGTTCAAGCGGTTCGTGCGTCCTCGGCTGGCGGCCCCGGCGCACCTCGAGCCCCCCGCGGCTCCGCGGTTCGCGCAGGCCTGCGGGCTGGTGTTCAGCGTCGTCGGGCTGCTCGGGTTCGCCCTGGGTTGGCAGTGGTTGGCGCTCGGCGCGATCGGCTTCGCCCTGGCCGCGGCGTTCCTGAACGCGGCCTTCAACTTCTGCATCGGCTGCGAGATCTACCTGCGCGCCCAGCGCCTGCGCCGCGCCTGACCCAGCCGCGTACCCGAGTCAGACGAGGGGCACCCCGTGTGGCGCGTCGCTCAGGCGTCGCGCCAGTACCCGTTGGCGGCGGCCACGGTCTGGAAGTTGATCGCGATCACCTTCGACGCCTCGGTGAGGCTGTCCGCGTCGTTGGCGTAGACGTCGCGCAGTCGGGCGCGCACCTCGTCGTTGGGCTGGGTGACCTTGACACCCATCCGGGACAGCTTGACGGCCAGGTCCCAGCCCGCTTGGGCGTCGGCGGTGATCAGGCTGGTCAGCCACGGGTTCGCCATGGGGTTCCTCTCCTCGGCGGTCACCGGACGGCGCCGCTGCGCCCCGGATGCGTCCGTCAGCGTACGGGCGGCGTGCCCGAGGTTGCCCGATGTTCCCTCTGCCCAGCCTCCTGCGAGCGGCAGCCGACGGCCAGCAGCTCTCGGCCCGTTCGCCGGAGGTCACCGGCGACGGAGACGGCGAGCCGCGCACTCAATCCGACGAACCGGCGCCGTAGACCAGCGCCTGGGCGCCTTCGGCGAGGATCTCGTCGACGAACGACGCCGCCCCGGCCAGCCGCGCACCGGGAAGAAGATCGGCGGCGACCAACCCGCGCCGCGCCGCACACTGCGTGCAGACCGTCAGGGAGCCCTCGGTCAGGATCGCATCGCGCAGCTCGGCCAGGGGCATCGCGCCGGGCAGCTCGAAGGCTTCGGCCCGGCCCGGCGTGGCCAGCCAGGTGGCCGCACCGGTCAGCCAGACCGACACGCTGGCACCGGAGGCCAGGGCGGTGGCGGCGACCGTGAACGCCTGCGAGCAGGGTTCGGGATCGGTGGTCGTGCACTTCACGACGAGGTTTCGGGTCACGGACCCAGACTCGCACCTGCGGCGGCCACCAGCCAGCCGATGTCCCGGTCTAGACTTGCGCCCGTGGACGCCATCGAGATCTTCTTCACCGCTCTGCTGGTGCTGGTCAGCATCCTGATCACATGGTTCGCCGGCTACGTGGTCTACAAGCTCTACAAGGGCCAGGCCTGAGCGTGGCGCAGTCGACCGGCGCGCCGGGCCCGGACCTGCCCGCTGAGCTGGCGCACCTGTCGTGGCTGATCGGTCGCTGGGGCGGCATCGGCGAGGGCGGCTACCCGAGCATCTCCCCGTTCCGCTACGAGCAGGTCGTCGAGTTCGCCACCGACGGTCGGCCGTTCCTGGAGTACCGCTCGGTGTCGTGGCTGGTCGATGAGGCCAACAACCGGATCCGGCGCAGCGCCACCGAGTCGGGCTACTGGCGTCCCCGGCCCGACAACGGCGTGGAACTCCTGCTGGCCCATCCGACCGGCTTCGCCGAGGTGTGGATAGGCCAGGTGGAGGTCACCGCGATCCACGACGCCCGGGTGACCGGGGCCCGCATCGAGTTGACGACTGACTCCGTGGCCCGCACCGAGTCGGCCAAGGAGGTCGCCGCCGGCCACCGACTCTACGGCCTGATCGACGGACGGCTGCTGAGCACCTACGACATGGCGGCTGTCGGGCATCCGCTGAGCAACCACCTCGCGATCGCCCTCGAACCGATCGGTCCGGGTCCAGACCTGGAGCCATGAGCGAGCCCGGCCAGGAGTTCGACGCCCGGCTTCGGGCCGTCGGCCTGCGCAGCACGGTCCAGCGCCGGGCGCTCCTGGCCGCCCTGCACGAGCTGGGCCACGCGACCGTCGACGATCTGGCCGCCCACGTCCAGCGCCACCACCCCGACGTGAGCCTGTCCACGATCTATCGCACCGTCGAGGCCCTGGACGAGGCCGGACTGGTCACCCACGCACACCTGCACCACAGGTCGCCGACGTACCACTCGGTGGACGAGGCCCCGCACGTGCACCTGGTGTGCACGCGCTGCGGACACGTCGAGGCGCAGCCGGCCGCCGTCGCCCAGCCGATGGCCGCAGCGCTGCGCGCCGCGACCGGGTTCGTCGTGGAGGTGCCGCACCTGGCCGTCCATGGGCTGTGCGCGCCGTGCGCCGATCGGCCGGGAAGCACTGCGCCGCCCGAGGCGTTGTCCCAGGCGTGACTGCAACCACCGCGATCCCGGCCCCGCCCGACTCCATCGACGCCGGGGTGCCCTGGCACTACGGCGACCCGTTCGCCGAGCAGCGCGCACTGGCCGCGGGCATCGGGGCGGTCGATCTGAGCCACCGCGAGGTCCTCGGCGTCCGCGGCGCCGACCGGTTGAACTGGCTGCACAACCTGAGCACCGCACACCTGCTCGACCTCCCGGCCGGGGCCTCCCGGCTGGTGCTCATCCTCAGTCCACACGGCCATGTCGAGCACGAGATGCACCTGATCGAGACCGGGCAGGAGGTGCTGATCTCGGTGGACCCAGGCCGCAGCGAGGCACTGGCGGCCCACCTGGACAGCATGCGGTTCATGATGCGCGTGCAGGTCGACGCCCGCCCGGACCTCGCGGTGGTGTGGGAACCGGTCGCCGCCCCGGACCCCGCGGGACTGCCGAGCTGGTCGGTGCCTGGTGACTACTGGACCGGTGGCCAGCCCACCCCCTCGGGCAGCGACCGGGGCGGGGATGCCACCCGGTACGTCCCGAACCGGCCCGCGGACTTCGTCGGGCGCGAAGTGATCCTGGCCCGCGATGACGCGGCCGAGCGGATGATTCAGGCCGATCAGCGGGCGGGCACGTGGGCCTTGGAGGCGCTGCGGGTGGCAGCGGCGGTTCCCCGCCTCGGCCTGGAGACCGACCACCGGACGCTGCCGCACGAGGTCGGCTGGATCGGCCCGGCTGTGCACCTGGCCAAGGGCTGCTACCGCGGGCAGGAGGCGGTCGCCCGCGTGCACAACCTCGGCCGGCCCCCGCGCAGGCTGGCCCTGGCGCACCTCGACGGCTCGGTGGGGATCCTGCCCGAGCATGGCGACGAGGTGCGTGTCGACGAGCGGGTGGTCGGTTGGGTGGGCACCGCAGCCCAGCACTACGAGCTGGGCCCGATCGCCAGCGTGATCCTCAAACGGTCCCTCGACCCGGCCGCCGGCCTGATCATCAGGGCCGCGGAGGGTGATGTGGTCGCATCGCAGGAGGTCGTGGTCGCGCCGTGAGGGTCCCGGGGAGCACGGTGCTGCGGATCAGGCGCAACCCCGACGAGGCCTCCCCTCGATGAGGCCCGCCCGGTGAGGCCCGCCTGATGAGGGTGGTGGTGCAGCGCGTCGACGGCGCGCGGGTGCTGGTCGAGGGCGCCGAGGTCGCCCGGATCGAGGGACCCGGGCTGTGCGTGCTGGTCGGGGCAACGCACACCGACACCGACGTGGACGCGGCGAAGCTGGCCGACAAGGTCTATGACATGCGCCTGTTCGACGCCGAGTCGCTGGGGGAGCGGGCATCCGGTGCCTGTCTGCCCCCGGGCCGGCGAACCCGCGAGGTGTCGGCCAGCGATGCCGGGCTGCCGGTGCTGGTCGTCAGCCAGTTCACGCTCTACGCCCAGACCCGCAAGGGGCGACGGCCGACGTGGGAGCAGGCGGCGCCCGGCCACGTGGCCGCACCGCTCGTCGCGGCCTTCGCCCAGCGATTGCGCGAGCGCGGCGCCACCGTCGCCGAGGGCAGGTTCGGGGCGATGATGCGCCTGGAGATGGTCAACGACGGTCCGGTCACGGTGATCGTCGAGACCTGAGCGGGACCTGAAGCAGGAGGGGTGCCGGAGCCCCCCGGGACCCGTGGTCCCCGCTATCCGGCGACGGCCCTCCTATCCTGAGCCCATGTCGCGGGGAACCGATCTGGTGTACCCGCCGGGATGGTATCCGGACCCCCTGGGCCGGGCGCGGCAACGCTACTGGTCGGGGCGCCTGTGGACGGCGTGGGTCAGTGACGGCGGGGATGTCCGCCAGGACACGACCGCCCACCGGCCGATGTTGCCCTCGGACGTCGCCAGCCTCGAGTTCGTCCAGACCGTGTTCCTGCCCGCGGTCCGCGCGGAGCTCCCGGCCGCTGCCGATCAGGTCGCTGCGATGGCCGACCTGGCCCACTCCATGATCGAGGAGGCCGTGGGGCCCCGCGACCAGCCCACGACCGCGCGCGGCGACCTCGTCGCAGCACGGGCGCCCGTGCGGGCCGCTCCGGACGTGGGATCCGCAGGCACCCGCACCCCTGGTGGGTGGGGGCCCATCGTTTCCCGGGCCCCCGAAGTCCCGCCCGCAGGTGCGACCGACGTTTCGCCCGCCGCACGGACCGGCGGCTCGCCGAGCATGCTCTGGCGATGGTGGTCCCGGTCGCGTGCGGCGATCAGCACCGACCTCGCCCTCCACGGTCTGGCGTACCTGGGCGTCGTCCTGCTGTTCGTGGGTTCGTTCGGCCTGGTGGCCTTCGCGTTCGGGGACCTCGCCCCGGATCTGCGTCCAGCCGCCGAACTCGCGCTGGCCCTGGTTCCCTTCGCTGCGGCGCGGATGCTGCTGCGACGTGACGCGGTGGTCGCCGGGCGGGCGCTGGAGCTGGCCGGGGGCCTGCTCCTGCCCATCATGGTCATCACGTCGTTCCTGGACGGCGTGAGCGTCCCCCCGGACTTCAGCGGTCCTGCTCTTGTCCTGGCGATGACGGTCTCGGTGGGTGCCCTCAGCGTCGGCTACGCAGTCTGGTCGGCACGCAACCCCCGCAGTGCGCTGCGGTTCGTGGTCGCTGCGACGGTGTGGCTGTCGATCGGGCTCGTGGCCTCGGGTGCGGGCCGGGCGATCCCCTCGGGGTCCGCGATGGCCAGCGTGACCGCGGCCCAGGCCGGTGCGTCGGCTGCCGCGATGGTGCTCACGGGTGCTGCGGCCCGACTGCGCCCGCATGCCCGGCTGGCCGCCCCCACGCTGACTGCCAGCCTGGTCGGCGCTCCGATCCTCGGCGTGCTCGCCATATTGTCCTGGGTCGCCGAGTCGTTCCCCACGGTCCCGATCGCCGTGACCGCGGTGCTCGGTCTGGCGCTGATCGAGCTCCTGTCGGTTCGGCTGGGACCCGATCGCACGGTCGTCGCCCAGGTCTCGTGGTGGGCGCTGGCATGGCTGGGACTGACCCGCTCCTCCCCCGACGCTCAGGCGCAGGTCGCCGCGCTTGCCCTGGTCGGCTTCGTGGTGCTGCTGGAGGGTGCGGACCGGCGGCGGACGACGTCCCGGCTGCTCGGGCTGCCCGCGTCCGGCGCGCTCGGGGCGCTCGCTGCCACGTGGGTGGACCCGTGGTGGGCGGCGGCCGTCAGCGCAGCGGCCGCGGTCTGGGTCATCACCCGACGTCCGTCACGAACCCGCATGGCCGAACTGGCACCCCTTGCCTTCGACCTCGGCGCCGCGATTTTGCCCGGGGCTGCCGTGGTGGCCCTCTGGCGGGTGACCGACGATGCTCCCGCTGCCCTGGTCATCGCAGCTGCCCTCGTACTGGCTGCCACGGTGCCAGCGACCAGGCCCATTCTGGGCAGGAGTTCCGACGACACGTTCTGGTCGCGGTGCTGGGCTGCCTGGGCGGTTCTCACCGGCACCGCCGCCGTGCTTTCCTGGGTCGCCGCCGAGCAGGGGACGCAGACGGGGCGATGGCTGATCGCCCTGGCCGTGGCCCTGCTGGCACTGGCCGCGGGGTCCGGACCTGCCCCCGTTGTCGTGCGCCTGTGGTCCGCGACGGCGCTGGGGAGCTGGGCAGGGCTCCTGCTCTGTCAGGCGGCAGGCGTGCCGAGCAGCGCGCAGGCGCTGGTGCTGTCGGTGCTCGCGCTGGCCGCCGTGGTCGCGGGCAACACCGCGAAGCCCGCCGGCGCTGAGGCTCCCCGGGCACCTGGCCCTGGTGGGCCACGTGCTCGCAGCAGTGGCCCTGGCCCTGCCCGTCAGCGGTTGGGCGCTGACCGCGGTCGCCGCCCTGGCCACGTCCGGATGGCTGGTGACCAGCGGGTTCGACGAGCGTGACGGGTCGGCTGTGGGGTCGCTGCTGGCTGGCGTGAGCCCTCCACTGCGGTTCGCGCCGCCGGCGATCGCCGCACTCGGGATACCGACCACGGCCGCCCTGGCCCTGGACGCCGCCGGGGTCCTGACCTGGTCGGACCCATGGTGGCCGATCGTTCCGGCAGCCACTGCGGTCGGGTATGCGGCGGCGTCCCGGTGGCCGGTGAACAGGCGGACGGCCACCTGCCTGGCGGCGATCTCGGTCCTCGCCGCGCTCCTGGCCCCCGTGCTCGCGACCCGGACCTGGCCTGCCACGGTCGCCGTGGCCGCCCTGATCGCCTCCGTAGCCCTGATGACACCGTCGCGCCGACCCGTCTTCATGATCTGGATCGCCTGGGCAGCGGTCGCGCCGTTGGTCGGGCTCGTCGCTGTCGGTGCCTCCGAGCGGTTCGGGGGTCTGTCGGCCACGACCTCCGCGGCCGTGGTCCTGCTGACGGTCGGCGGGGCATCGACCCTGGTGGCCGCCGCAGCGGTGGCCGGCCGCACGCGGGAGCCCTTGCGGGGCGGCCCCGGCGAGATCGAACTGCGGCCCCTGCTGGTGGGCGCGGCCCAGGCTGTGGCGGGGTTGGTGCTGGCGTGGATGGCCGTGCCGAACCCCACCGCCGGCTGGTTGACGTTGGCAGGGTCGGCCATCGTCCTGGGGGTGGCGCTGCTGTCCCGAGCCGGGATCCTCGCCGGAGCGAGCGCGGCCCTCGGGTGGCTGGCCGCACTCATGCTTGCGCCGGGCTGGGTCGTGGCCCACCCGTGGACGGGGGTCGCGACGTCCGCAGCCCTGCTGCTCGCGTGCGAGGTCACCGGTCGCCTGTTCCCGGATCGGCGCTGGTGGGTCCGCTGGGATGTCGGCCTGTTCGCCGCGGCGCACCTCAGTGGCGCGACCGCACTGGCCAGCACCGCCAGCGACGGCGAACTCGGCCTCACCTGGATGGCCACCGGTCTGCTGGCACTGGTGATCGCCGTGCGGATGCGAGCGCGAGCGCGGTTCGCGACGGTCTACGGGACGGCAGGCGTCCTGCTGGTGCTGGTCGCGGCCGGATCAGCTGGCGCGGGTTGGTTGGCCCTGGCCCTGGCGGCACTGTCGATCGCCCTGACTGTGCTGGCCGGCCTGGTCGACGCAGCAGCACGCAGCGCGTGCCAATTCGGCGGGGCTCTGGCTGCTCTGGCCGCCTGGGCCGACCTGGCCCAGTGGCAGGACTGGAGCATCGCACGCACGCTCGACGCCACCAGCCTCGCCACCGCACTGGTTGCCCTGGGCCTGGCCGGCGCACTGCGCGCAGGCGGCCTGCAGCGATCCTGGGCCCTGACCTGGGGATCGGTCGCCGCGCTGACCACCGCAGCCACCACCAGCACTGCACTGCTCCCCGGAACGACTGCCGTCGAGCCGACCCTGGCCACCACCGTTGCGCTTCTCATCCTGGCCACTGCTCTGGCCGCGGCCGCCACCCCGCTGGACACCCCCCGGCTGCGCGAGCTGGCAGCAGCCAGCCTGCTCGCAGCCGAGGTCCACCTCCTCGTCGTCTGGGACACCACTGCCGGTGGGCAGGTGGCAGTGCTGTCCGCGACCGCCCTGCTGTGTGCACTGGCCCTGCTGCTGGCACGCAGGGGACCCATCGAGGTGCAGCGGCCCATCGGCGCATTGGGCAGCACCACCCTCGTGGCAGCCCTGGCCATCGCAGCCCAGCGGCTGCCCGACTCCACGCTCCTGGTCCCCGCGCTTCTGGCCGGGGCCGCCCTGGCCGGAGCGATCGGGGTGGCGTTCGGATCCGTGCGGGCGTGGGCACTGGCACCGGTGCTGGCGTGCGGTGCGTGGCTGGCCTACGCGAGGCAGGCGTTGGGCGGCAACCCGCAGTGGTACGCGATCCCGATCGGGCTGGCCCTGCTGGTCGTGGTCGCCCTCATCCGGCAGGACAGGCGAGAGCGCGGGCTCGATCCCGCCGCCGGGAGCATCGTGGTGTTGGAGTCGGTCGGGATCGGCGTCCTGGTCGGTCCGAGCTTGGTCCAGGCGATCACCGAATCGCTGGGCTACACCCTCCTGGGCGCCCTGCTCGGGGTCTGCGTCGTCGGCTGGGGGACCGTGACCAGGGTGCGGCGTCGAGTCGTCAGCGGCGCGTTGGTCGTGATGGTGGCGATCGCCGAGCTGGTCGCCGTTCCCCTGGCCCAGCTGCTGCCCGCGTGGGGCGGCGCCGGCACGTGGGTGCTGATCATCGTGGTCGGCCTGGTCGCGCTCTGGGCCGCGAGCCTGCTGGAGTGGGCGAGGTCGACCGTGCGGCGCGCCGTCGCCGGGTTCACCGAGACGACCGAGGGCTGGGAGTAGTCCGGCCTGCCACGGGCTCGGCGGCGACGTGCCGGATCGTGACCCCGAGGGGGGTGCCTCGGCACCCGGGAAGGGGCCCAGGCCCCGGGTCAGGTGCGCGAGACGCGCCCCCGCAGCGTCATGAAGGCCAGTGTGTGGCTCACCGCGGCCACGCCCAGGATCGCGATGACCCCCTGCAGCAACGGGGTGACCGCCCAACCCTCGGTCAGCAGCGAGCGCAACGCGGCCAGGACGTAGGTGACCGGGTTGAAGGTGGCCAGGGTCGACAGCCACCCGGTCAGGGCCTCCTGCGGCAGGAACGCGGTGGTCAGGAAGGCGAACGGGAAGAACAGCAGGAAACTGGAGTTCACGGCGGCCGGATTGCCGGTCTTCAGAGCGATCGCGTAGGGGAACCCCGTGAAGGCCAGACCCCAGAGTCCGGCCAGGAGCAGGAATACCAGGATGCCCAGGATCCCGGTGACGAACGAGACCCCGACCACGGCCCCCAGGATGATGACCGGGATCGACAGCGCGATGACCAGCGCGAAGTCGGCCACCATGAGGCCCAGCAGCAGCGCAGGCCTGCTCATCGGGGTCAGCAGGAGCCGATCGAAGTAGCCGTCGTTGATGTCGCTGACAAGCGCACTGGCGCGCGATACGCCCGTGACTGCGAAGATGATGGCCACCGGCAGCTGGAACGCCTTGAAGTCGGTGACTCCGGACGCCTCGGCCACCGAGGACAGCGCTCCGACGTTCACGACGTAGAAGAACACCGGGATGATCAGGGCCGGGATGATGGCCTCGGGCTCCCGAGGGATCTGGCGCAGCGCCCGGATCGCCACGGAGACCAGGTCGCGCCCGAACCCCGCATGCTGGGCGATGACGTCCCCAGCATGTGGGTCCGAGGCGGGGGATGTCGACGTCGGTGCGATGCTCATGCGGACTCCTCGGCGGGTCGGGACTGGTCGGTGTCGGAATCCCGGTCGGCGATGCGCGCGCCGGTGACCGAGAGGAACACATCGTCCAGGGTGGGGGTGCGTAGCGACAGCTCGCGGACTCGAAGGCCGTCGCCCGCCGCGGCCAGGGCCAGGGCCACGGGGCTGATGGCTGCGGGGCCGTCGAGGACCGCCGCAGTGACCTCGACGCCGTTCACGTCCACTCGCTCCACACCTGCCAGGGGGAGCAGCGCCCGGCGCGCGACCTCGGGGTCCCCCTCGACCAGTGCCACGACGAGGTCGGTTCCGATGGATCGCTTCAGGGTCTCGGGCGTGCCCTCGGCGACGATCCGACCGTGGTCGATGATCCCTACCCGGTCGGCGAGTTCGTCGGCCTCCTCGAGGTACTGGGTGGTGAGGAAGACGGTCATGCCCAGGTCGGAGTTCAGTCGGCGGACCTCCTGCCACACCTTCGTCCGGCTGCCCGGGTCCAGGCCGGTGGTCGGCTCGTCCAGGAACAGCACCCGCGGGTTGTGCACCAGCGCCAGGGCGAGGTCCAGCCGTCGCTTCATGCCGCCCGAGTAGGTGGAGACCCGGTCCTCGAGAGCGGGGCCGATGTCGATGAGCCCACGCAGGTCAGCCAGCCGACGTTCCGTGTCGGACTTCGACAGGCCGTAGAAGCGGCCCTGCAGGCGCAGCATCTCGACCCCGGTCTGCTTGGGGTCCAGCGCCGCGTCCTGAAGCGCGACGCCGATGCGCAGGCGCACCTGATCCGGCTCGTTGGCCACGTCGAAGCCGGCGACACGGGCCCGGCCGCCGCTGGGCGCGATGAGCGTGCACAGCACCCGGGTGACGGTCGACTTGCCGGCGCCGTTGGGGCCGAGGAAGCCGTAGATCTCGCCGCGCTCGACCGACAGATCGACGCCGTCGACCGCCCGGGTCGCGCCGAAGGTGCGTCTGAGGTCCTGTGCCTGGATCTCCGGAGCTGTCATGGAACAGGCACGCTAGCCAGCCCGCGGCCTCCCCGCAATGCCGCGCCGAGGGGGAGGCAGTCCTTGCGGGGCTTCCGGCGGCGGTCCCCGCGCAACGGTGGCGCGCACGAGCCTAGCCTGAGGGTCTCTGGAGAAGGGGTGCAGGCGTGGACCTGCTGGTCGCGTGTGCTGCTGGGCTGACCGGGTACCTGCTCGGTGGGATCTCGTTCGCCCGCATCGTGGTTCGGATCGCAACGGGTGGGGAGGTCGCCCGCATCGAATTGGTGACCCCCGATGGGCAGGGTCACCTGCGCGCCGACGCCATCAGCGCATCGGCGGTGCGGCTCCAACTGGGCTCGCGCTACGGAATCCTGGTGGGGGTCCTCGACATTCTCAAGGCCTTCGTGCCGACGTTGCTCTGGCGCCTGGCGCTGCCCGATGATCCTTACTTCCTGATCTGCGCCGCGGCGACTGTGTTCGGCCACAACTGGCCGGTCTACTACCGCTTCCGCGGCGGGAACGGGCAGTCGGTGATCCTAGGTGGCATGCTGGCGATCGACTGGGCCGGTGCCCTGGTCACCAATGGCATCGCGTTGGGACTGGGCATGACGGTGCTGCGGGACGGGCTCATCGGCGACATCGGTGGGATTCCCCTGCTCATCCCGTGGCTCTGGTGGCGAACCGACGGCGACCCCGCGTATCTGGCGTATGCGGTGGCGGTGAACATCGCCTTCTGGGTCTCGTTCCGGCCGACGGTGTCGAGCTATCTGGCGCTCAAGCGGGCTGGGCACCTCCCCACGGCGGAGCATGCCGTTGCGATGTTCCAGATGGACTTCCCGATGATGCGAAAGCTGTCGCGCACGCGCTACGCCGAGATCGATGCCCAGTCCCGACGGGCTGCGGGCGGTGCCTCGCAGCCTGCGGCCGGCTCGGGGGACGACCCGCCGTCGGGGACTGCCTCGTGACCGGGGTCGCCGGTGGGGCGGGCCGCAGGGCCGCCGAACTCCGGCCCCGAATCGGGGGGAAGGCGGCGGCCCTCGTCGCGGCGCTCGAGGTGGGGCTTCCGGTGCCGCCATTGGTGTCCATCGATGTCGACGAGGTCGCATCCTTCGTGGGTGGCGGGCCGCTCGGGGCGGCCGTGGCCGAACGGGTGGCGGCCGCCTGTGCGCAGCTCGGCGGTGGGCCCTTGGCCGTGCGCTCCTCGGCGCAGCTCGAGGACGCGGACCTCTCGTTCGCGGGGCAGTTCGAGACCCGCCTGGACATCGTGGGCAGCGGGGCCCTGCATGACGCCATCGACGCAGTGGCCGCCAGTGGCGGTGCTCGGCGCGTCGTCGAGTACGCCCACGCGACCTCGAGCGACGCCGGGCGTATCGCGGTGTTCGTCCAGCGGATGGTGCGGGCGCGACATGCCGGTGTCGCCTTCTCCCGGGACCCGGTGACCTACCAGCCCGAGGTGGTCGTCGAAGCGGTCGAGGGACGCTCCGACGGGCTCCTGGCCGGTGTGCGCACCCCGACCCGCGCGGCACTGGATGCGGCGACCTTCGAGGTCCTCTTCCTCGAGCAGCGCGACGAGGTCCCCCGGGAGATCCTGCGTGCTGCTGCCCGACTCGCCCTCGAGTGCGAGCGGCACTTCGGAGCACCTGCGGACGTGGAATGGGCCCACGACGGCGACCAGATGTGGCTGGTGCAGGCACGGCCGTTGACCGGGTTCGACGCCGTCCAGATCCATTCGGACACGTGGTCCTCGGAGGTCTGGCCAGGTCTCATCCGCCCGCTCGTCTTCGACGTGGGGGACATCGCGGTCAACGCGGCGTGGGGCCGGATCCTCACCTCGATCGCTGGCCCGATGGACGTGGACTGGCGCCGCATGGCGGCCCGGGTGGCCTCCCGCGCCTACTTCAACGAGACGCTGTTGGGCAGCGTGCTCACCCGCGCCGGGCTGCCGGAGAACACACTGGAGGTGGTGGGCCGGGGGGAGCGTCCGCAGATCCGGGACGGGTCGTCGGTGCGACTGGCGGCCAGCGCGGGCCGCCTCAGCCGCTTCCTGGCCGGCAACGCGCGATTGCTGCGACGCGTGGCCCGTGAGCTGCCCGCCCTCGACGCACGGATCGCCGCAGCGGGCCGGGGCACGGGCGATCTGACCCCGGTCGAGCTGGCCGACCGCTTCGAGGTCCTGGTCGACATCCTCGAGGACTCCGCTCATCTGAGCGTCCTGACCATGATGTCGATGCAGCTGCGCGCCCTGGCGGCCAGGGCGGCAATGACGCGCCGCACCGGGGAGGGCGGCGGATCGGCGCTGCCGCCCGTGTCGAAGTCCGCGCCCGCGGAAGCGCTCGACCGGCTCTCGGAGGCGGTGCTGGCACTGCCGTCGGTGGAACTCGACGCCGTAGCCAGTGGCGAGCCGGAGCGCATCGCCGAAGCGCTGGGCTCGAGCCCGCAGGGTCGAAGGGCGCTGCGCGCGATGGAGGAGCTGCTCAGCCGATGGGGCCACATCGCGACCGTGAACACCGACTTCTCGGCGCCCACGTGGGCCGACGACCCGGGTGCGCTGTGGTACCTCGCGGCCGCGTCGCGCCCCGTTGCCGGCACGAAGGGTCGGCGGGGGGCAACCGCAGCGGACCCCGGAGGGGCGCCCGCCGGCCGGGTCCGGGGATGGATCGTCCGGGGCAGGATCGAGTCCCTGGCAACGTTCGTGGCGGCACGCGACGAGGTGAACGACGCGCTGGCCCGCACCTACGACGCACTTCGGCATGCCGCCCGCGCCGCCGGTGCCCTGCTCACTCCCGCGGTGCTGGAGTCCGAGGACGATGTCTACTTCCTGCGGTACCCGGAACTGCTCGCCGCGCTGCGCGGCGACCCGGCGGACGCGCTGGGGGCGACCTGCGCCCACCGCAGGTCCCAGCTCGAGGCCGATGCACGGATCGCCCCGCCGCACCGGGTGTGGAACCTGCGCCTGCCGCCGCGCCAGCGCATGCTCGCCCACGCTCAGCGGGCACCCCTGGACGCGGGTGTCCTGCGCGGGATCCCCGCCAGCGCAGGCGTGGCCAGCGGTCGCGCGCGCGTGCTGGACCTGGCCGACCCGACCTCTGGACTCGGTCCGGGCGACGTCCTCGTCGTGGGGCACGCCGATGTTGCGTGGACCCCGGTGTTCTCCGTCGTGGCGGGCGTGGTGACCGAGGCCGGCGGCATGCTCTGCCACGCGGCCGTGGTCGCCCGCGAGATCGGGATCCCCGCCGTGGTCGGGGTCGACAACGCAACGCGCCTGATCGCCGACGGCGCACGGATCCAGATCGACGGCTCCGAGGGGTCCGTGACCGTGATCAGGCCCGCAGGGGCCTCGACGTCCGCGAGCACCGTGCCCGCGGACACGACTCAGGAAGAGGTGCACGGCAGTGAGTAGGCCATGGATCGGCGGGCTCGCCGGGCTCGGAGTTGCGGCTGGGTGGGCTTCGGTGCACCTGATGGTGCGCCCCGGGACCGGCCGGCTGACAGCAACGGCACCGATCGCAGTGGGGGCCGGTATCGCGTCCCTGGCGGCCGCAGGCGGACCGATCGCGCCCATCGCGGCGCTCGGCTCGGTTGGCCTGGGAGCGCTCGGCGGCTGGACGGCAGCCACCTACCGGGCGATGCGGGAACCGGACCGGACCCCGGTGCCCGTCGCCGTCCTGGCAGACGCGGCGCCGCGCCGGACCGCAGTGGTCTACTTCACCCACGGCGAGCCGTCGACCTACGAGGCCGAGCCCTGGGTCAACATGCTCTTCGAGCTCGAGCGCACGGTTCCCAGCTTCCCTCCCCGACCGGTCTGGCCGTTCATCCTCGCGGGCATCAAGCGCTCGTTCGACGCCGTCGGGCGCAGCCCGCATTGCGCCATCCACGCCGAAACGATGGACGCGGTCGCGCGGGCGGTCGGGCGCGGTGACCTCCGCTGGTACGTCTCCTTCCTGGACGCGGACCCGCCGCTGAGGTCCGCGATCGCCCAGGCCGTACGCGAGGGAGCCACGGACCTGATCCTGCTCACTGTCTTCCTGACCGACTCCGACCACACCGCGGAGGCCGACGCCATGGACCAGGCGATGGGACTGACTCGGGCGGGCGTGCGTACGGTACGGACTCCCGTGCTCTGGGACGACCCGCGCTTGGCCAGGATGATTGCAGACAAGGTGCAGCGCGCCGCTGCCGGCCGCGACCTGCGGACCGTGGGGGTGATGCTGGTCGGGCACGGCCAGCCGCGTCAGTGGGACGCGACCCACCCGACCGAGACTCAGCAGGAGCAGCAGTTCCGCGACGACATCCGCGCGCTGCTGATCGCGGACGGTTTCGGCCGCGAGCTCGTCTCGGACGCGTGGATGAGCTTCCGGTCCCCGAAGGTGCCTGATCGTGTCCGCGAGCTCGCGACCAGGGGCGCGACGGTTGTCCTCGGGGTACCGGTGACCATCAGCGCGGATTCACTGCACTCGCTGCACGACACCCCGGAGCTGATCCGCAAGGGCGCCCGGGGGACAGCGCTCGAGGTCGTCGACGTCAGCGGCTGGAACACCGAACCGCTGCTGGTGGACATCCTCGCCGACCGGGTCCGAACCGCGCTGCTCAGCCCTGCCCTCACCGGCGAGCATGGCAGCGCACCGGAGTCCCCGGCTGTGTGATCGATGCCTGCGCCGGACTACGTCCGGTACCTCCCCCGCTGGTGGATCAGGGCGGGTGCGTCGCTCAGCACGGCCTGGTCGATCCGGGCGGTGACCTGCTGGGACCATCCCAGCGAGCGGCAGTCCTCGACGACGGCACCCAGCCAACTCGCGCCCTCCCGGAGCGGGCCGAACGCGCAGTCGTTCCACTGACCGGTCTGGAACGGTCCCCCCGGTGCGGGGGCCAGGCCGGCGAACGTGTCGGCGAGCAGACCCTCGCCCGTGGTGAGCACCGAGATGGCGATGCGGACACCGACCTCCAGCCGGGACCCGAGGTCGCTGTCGGGGTCGATCATCAGCACCACACGGTCCGGGTCGCCCAGGACGACCAGGATCGAGGAGACCGTCAGCCCGACCCGGTCCGTTCCGGACCCCGTCGCCACGATCGTCACCGGCGCGGGAAGTCGTCCGCGCAACTGGCGCACGACGTCGCGCTGCTCGGGCGGCGGGAGGAACGGATGCTCGGAGTGGATCGTCACGGGTGTCACCGTAGGGCGGGACAGCCCGGTCCGGGCGGCGGGGCCTGCACTCCTGCTTCAAGTCCTCGGATCGGCACCCTCAAGGACTTGAGCGACGGCCCTCTTGCCTCAGTGCGGCCTCGGGAGTGGGCGATCGCGAGGGGCGTCTCAGCCCGGCGGGCAGCCGAAAGGCCCGGCGCGGCGGTCGGTCTATTCGGGGTGCGGTGACCTGCGCAGGGCGTGGTGCCACGCTCTGATGGTGTCGTACTTGGTGTCGAAGTCGTGGTCCCAGGCCAGCAGACCGGTGGAGGGCGCGCGCAGGAAGGGGCTCCGCCCGGAGGTCTCCCACACGATCACGTAGGTGATCCCCATCAGTCGATAGGTGCTGAACGCGGCGATGCCCGACCAGGGAATCGCCCGCGCACGCACGTTGTGCGCAGCGCGTCCGGGGTCAGGATCACCCCCTGCCAGCGGAACACGATGGCGGAGCCCACAACCCAGAGCGTGACGTACGTGGCGATCGACGAGGTCAGAAACTGCTCGGTGCGCGCAGGTGTGCCCGAGAAGGCCCACGCCAGTGCTCCCGAAGCCAGCACGAACACCGCGGTGACCGTTCCGAGCAGCCAGGCCCACTGCCGAAACGTCGAGCGGATCCGGACGGTGCCTGTTCCTGGCGCCAGTGTGGTCATTGCGCTCATGCCGTCTCCTGCCCGCGACCTGGTGCAAGGCTACGCCTGCCGGCGCGGGGAGCACGTGCTCCCCGGTGTGCGGGTCTTCCTGTGAATGGCACCGACCGGTGGTCAGTCGGTTGCGGAGGTGTCCTCGCCCGGTTCGGTGAGCGCCAGGGCGATGTGTGGGTCGGGCAGACCCTCGGTCGCGACTACACGGCCAGCCAAGGTCTGCGTCGCATCCCCGCGGGCGCCCGAATCGGGGTGACGCGCTCTCGTACAGCCATGAGACGGATGTTACATGTAACGCTGCCATCAGTCCAGCAACTGGCCCGGGCAACGACGTCGGCCGCGTCGGTCAGGGTGCGTCCTGACGGGTGATGTTCGAGGCTGGAACGGCCCGGACCACACTCGTCGATTCGCGCCGCTCCATGAACCCCTCCAGCATCGCGGGCCCTGACCCAGCCGCCCCCTGCAACGTGCCCACCAGCGGGGGAAACCCACCTCGAGTTGACGGCAGCCCTCGAGCTGGGTTCGGGTCAGGCCGTGGCGATGACGTCGACGGGCAGGCCGGCGATCGACCTTCGACGATGTGGTTGCCAGAGCCGAGGGCGGTCCGGTAGCATGTGGTGCATGGTACCCGGTGATGATGGGATCCTGTCGAACCTGCGGCGGGGAGCCCTGGAGTACTGCATCCTCGCGATGCTCACCGATCAGGAGCTCTATGGACTCGACATCGCCCGACGATTGACCGCCGACGGGGTGCTGATGTCCAGTGAGGGGACGCTTTACCCGTTGCTGGCTCGCCTGCGCAAGGCGGGTCTGGTCGACACGACGTGGCAGGAGTCAGTCGAGGGCCCGCCTCGCCGGTACTACGCCCTGACGCAGGGCGGTCGGGATGCACTGGCCGCCTTCGCTCGTACCTGGACCCCGTTCCGCGATGCGGTGGACGCCGCACTCGAGGCTAGAGGAGACCGATCATGACCCTTCCCAGGCCGCACCCACTGGCCGCCGCCTACTTCGATGAGCTCGACCGATTGCTCGCCGGCATCGACCCGGGCGACCGCGCCGAGGTGATGTCCGGGGTTCGCGAGCACCTCGACGGTGCGCTGGGTGGACGCAATGACGTCAGCGACGACGACGTGCGCGCGGCCCTTGCCGAACTCGGCCCGCCCCACGCCGTGGCTGACGAGGCGTACGCCGACAGATCGTCCGCTGCCATCCCCCCAGCGCCGCGAGCCGGACCGATGAGCCGCGTGTGGGTGCCGATCGTCGTGGTGATCGCGCAGGTGACCGCGCTGTTGTTCGTCCTCATCATCGTCGGCGGGTTCTCCACTGTCTCCACGGTCATCGTCGATGGAGTCGAGGTGTCCGCCGAATTGACTGGAAACCCGCTGCTCGGCTCCCTCGCCGCGGTCCTCTTCACCCTGCCCCTGTGGGCTGCCGTGGCGCTGCTCGTCGGGCTGTCGCCGCTGTGGGTGGGCCGCGAGAAGCTGGCGGTGGTCCTGCTGATCCCTGCGTCGGCCCTGCTGATGGGCGTCCTGCCGCTGCTCGGCTACGCGATCGCTGGGGTCAACTGGCTGTACGCCGGAGGGTGGGCCGCGGTCGCTCTCGTCGTGCTGCACGGCGG
>JBAVKQ010000237.1:0-2581 GCA_049688395.1 Candidatus Nanopelagicales bacterium | reverse complement strand
AGCCTGGTCAACCTCTCGATTCTGAAGAACAACCACGCCCGCGCCATCCGGTTCACCACCCTGACCGCCCTGTGCGACGCCCTGGACTGCCAACCGGGCGACCTGTTCACCGTCACCCCAGCCCAGCCCTAGGCATCACGAGCCAGGCAAGCGGCAACACAACCAACCAGCCGACCGCACTGTCAGACACTCCCCTCCCGCGGACAGGCGGCGAAGGGGGCTCGCTTCAGCATCGCCAGGGGGAGCGCCAGGACTTGCACGATGCGGCTGTTCCTAGAACATCGTGGTCGCTGGGAGGTCCGTGTTGGGAAGGCCGCTGGTCACCGAGACGAGGGCTCCGGTCTGCCTGTCGATCGTGATGGTCTTGGGGGCGTCGCTGAGCAGGAAGTTGTTGAGTTGCTCTCGCGTCGTGATAGGGGTGGTGACGCTGATGCGAATGCCGTCCAGGTCGTCTGCGTTGGGCGCGGCTTGTTCGGGCACCCCGCCCGGTAAGCCAGTCAGCAGGACTGCCAGTACCGCAGCACCTAATCGCTGGATTGACACCTGAGCTTGCTGATCGTGGGTGCGCATCGGGGGTCCCCCGTTTCCTTGGGTCAGTTGTCTGTCAGTGGTTCCAGGCTGCTTGCGGGTAGTCCGATGTCGGTGCACTTGCCGACGGGCAGCACGGCCAGGGCACCGTCGGGCAGCACGCATTGGCTGACCGGGTCGGGGATCGGCTTCATGGTCCCGTCACCGTTGGAGTAGCACAGATCCACGGCCTGCTGGGCGGTACTCGGCCCGCCGGGCTCGACCCACAGCACCCCGAACCGGGCGGTGTCATCGGTCAGATCAGTGGGCACGCGGGTGTAGCACCAGACCAGGTCCTGCTGGGCGAGCTCGCGGTGCAACAGCCCCCCAGTGGCCCCCCCCACCCCAGCCAACAACACGGCGATCCCGGCGACCAGGGCCACCCACCAGCGGCGGATCCCGGCCACCTGCTCCCGCCGGGCCTCACGGGCGATCCGCCGCGCCGTGTGCCGGGCCCGACGGTCCAGCTCCCGCTCGTCGACCAGGGTCACCATCGTGGCGCCCGTGAGGGCGTCGAACAGCTCGTCATCGGTCATGACGCCACCTCCCCCTCGATCACTTCAGCAAGACGTTGCCGGGCCCGGTGCAGGCGCACCCGCACGGTGCCCGCGGGCACCCCGAGGGTGATCGACGCCTGCGCGGGGGTGAACCCGAACAACCCACACAACTCCAGGACCTCCCGGTCCTCCTCACCCAGACGCAGCATCGCGCCCAGCGCTTCGGACAGCTGCTGGTTGGCCGCATCCACCTCCACAACCCGCTGGGTGAAGTCCTCCGCAGCAGGAGGCGCCATCCGGGCGTTGCGAGCCCCCGCGGCAGCTTGGGCCGCGACCCACGAGTTCGACATCCGCCGGGCCACCGTGAACAGCCACGGCAACCACCCCCGGTCCTCGTCGACGACCACATGATCGCGCTGCCGCCACGCCTCCACGAACACCTCAGACCCGAGGTCCTTGGCATCCTCCACCGGGACCCGGCAGGCCAGGAACGCCACCACGGTCGGGTAGTGCGCCCGGAACAGTGCGTCATGCTCGGCACGCTGCGCTGCGAGCACCCGCCTGGCCTGCCCCATCCCCCACCTCGCTCCCAACTGCCGCTGCGACCCTACCCAGCCCCAGCGACGCCGGCTGGCGACTCCCGCTGGCCTCCCTACACCCCGACACCCAGAGCCAGTGAGGTGCAGGGAGGCCTCCACCCGGTATATGGGAGCCCACCCACCAGCGTTACAGTGATCTGCGTCACACCCAGGTCTCGCGAGGTCGTCCGGGCCGTGCGCGCGTGAGAGATAGCGCTTCGGGCAGCGCTGGTTCGCTTCGGCGCAGCCCTCGTCGTGGACGCAGGCGGGTCTCCGGGGGGTGTCGCCGGCGGCGCGCTCGGCCACGATGTATCGCCGGACAGTGAGGCGTTACGGAGGCGGGTTCCGCGCACTGAGTTCAGGGCGGCCACAACCGAGTCGAGCAGGAGCGACGCCAGCCGAACCAGCATCGGGGTCCAATGGATGCTCAGGAGATAGCCCGGCACACTCGAGATTCCCGCTCAGAGATCCAACTCAAGCGTTCCGGGGTGGGGGCCCCGTCGAAGCAGGGCAGTGATGAGGACGAGGAGTCCGGCGCAGATCAGGGCTGCGGGCAAGATCAGTCCCAGGTCGGGGGTGGTGTCGGTCCAGACCAGCACGCCCAGCAGGCCAGTGATCGTGGCCAGGATGATCCCCCAGGCCAAGGATGTCAGGTCGATGGGGTGGGTGCGCATCAGGACTCCTGTTCGATGACGGTGAGCTCGCCGACGCCGACGGTGAGGCTCAGGAACAGCGGTGCGTCGTCGGGCTGCTGATCGGCGGGCATGTTGAGGTGGTAGCCGCCGGAGGCGAAGACGCCTTTGCCTTCGGGTGTGAGGTTGTTGCGCCCCCAACTGACGCTGCTGCTGATCTCGGTCCACTGGCCCTTGGGGATGATCACGGTCAGCGAGCCGCGGTCCACGGACAGCGCCAGCGCCCGCGAGTCCAGCACCTTCGTAC
>JBAVKQ010000236.1:0-10569 GCA_049688395.1 Candidatus Nanopelagicales bacterium | reverse complement strand
CACCAGGACGTAGTCAATAGTGTCGCGCGGCAGACTCGACGCCGCCGACACCAGCGAGTCGACGACCTGCCTGGTCATCGCGGGGGTGGGCGCGACGAAGGGCCGGGCCGGGGACAGCGACGATCCGGTCCGGGCACCCGCACGCGCGACCGAGGTGAGCTCCATCTGATCCTTGAGCACCAGCGACCACTCGATGATCCCGAAGACGAGCAGGATCAACAACGGGAAGATCAGGGCAGCCTCGATCGCGACAGTGCCGCGCTCGCCAGCCGCACGTCCTCGCACCGCAACCCCATTCCCGATAGGCGGGCGCAATAGGCCCATTTACCTGTTCGCCAACGTACCTCGCCCCGAACAGGGCCCACAATGAAAATGTGCCCAGGGATGGGGGACACACCGGATGACAACTGCACCGCCATAATGCTCACCAGTACGCCGCGGACAAGCCGACGCGATGGTCAGTACGTCGGCTTGTTCGGCTCGATCTGGTCTACCCACGCCACGACCCCGCCGCCCACATGCACGGCATCGGCGAAACCGGCACCCTGCACCACGGCCAGCACCTCCGCCGAGCGCACGCCCGCCTTGCAGTACAGCACCACCGGTTTGTCACGCGGCAGCTCGGCCAGCGCCGCCCCGGAGAGGAACTCCCCCTTGGGCACCAGAACCGCGCCCGGGATGGACACGATCTCCCACTCGGCCGGCTCCCGGACGTCGACGAGCACGAAGTCGAGATCGCCAGCCACCCGCTGCGCCAGCATCGACGCCAGCTCCGTCACGGAAATGGTCGCGCCGCCCGGCGCCTCGGCGGTCGGCCCACGCGACCCACCCCCGCAGAACGCCTCGTAGTCGATCAGCTCAGTCACGGTCGGGTTCGCCCCGCACACCGCGCACCCCGGGTCCTTGCCCACCCGCGCCGTCCGGTAAGTCATCGCCAGCGCGTCGTGCACCATCAGCCGGCCCAGCAACGGCTCGCCGATCCCCGTGATCAGCTTGATCGCCTCGGTCACCTGGATCGAGGCGATCGCCGCGCACAGCACGCCCAGCACCCCGCCCTCCGCGCACGAGGGCACCATCCCGGGCGGCGGTGGTTCGGGAAAGACGCAGCGGTAGCAGGGGCCGTGCTCGGCCCAGAACACCGACGCCTGGCCGTCGAAGCGGTAGATCGAGCCCCACACGTAGGGCTTGCCCAGCAGCACGGCCGCGTCGTTGACCAGGTAGCGGGTGGCGAAGTTGTCGGTGCCGTCGACCACCAGGTCGTAGCCGGCGAGGATCGTCATCGCGTTCGAGGAGTCCAGCACCTCGGCGTGCACCACCACGTCGACGTGCGGGTTGATCTCCCGCACCCGGTCGCGCGCGGACGCCACCTTCGGGCGCCCCACATCCGAGGTCCCGTGGATCACCTGGCGCGCCAGGTTCGACTCGTCGACAGTGTCGAAGTCGATGATTCCCAGCGTGCCGACGCCAGCGGCCGCCAGGTACATCATCGCCGGCGAGCCCAACCCGCCGGCGCCGACGCACACCACGCGCGCGGCCTTGAGCCGACGCTGCCCGAGCGCCCCGACCTCGGGGATCAACAGGTGCCGGCTGTACCGACGCACCTCATCGGCGCTCAGCTCGTCGCTGGGTGTGACCAGTGCCGGGATAGTCATTCTCACGCTCCGCAATTGGTGGGAAGAATATTGGGCCAAATGGGCGACAGACGTGCTGTTCGTGGCTGGAATGTCCCCTGAGTAGAGGACAAAAAGGCTGTTAACAACACGATACCCCGAGTGTATGTTGACCGTCAGTGAGCCCTTGGGGGCTCCGTCCGTGGCATTCAAGGAGACGGGGATGGCTGCCGACAAACACATCAGCCGCCGGCCCGTTCGGCGACACGGGTGAACCCCACCCGCCATTGATCCCGCCGCGGGTCACGCGCACACACGGCGAAGGGCTTGCACCCTCGCCCACGTAGAAGGACGAGGCTATGGGACGCCGCACGGTTCTGCTGGTCGCCGCATTGGTGGTTGCCGCACTGGGGACAGCCCTCGTGTTCATGTACGCCAACCGAGCCGATGAGCGGGCCCAGGCCGGCACCGAGCAGGTGCAGGTCCTCGTGGCGACCGCGGGCATCGCGGCCGGCACGACCGGGGCCGACGTCGCCGGGGCCGGCACCGTCGAGCTGCAGACCCTGCCGGCCGCGTCCGTGCCCGATCAGGCGCTGTCGGACCTGACCCCGGTCAGCGACCTGATCACCGTGTCGAGCATCTTCCCGGGCCAGGTGCTGATCGCCCCGATGTTCGGCACCCAGCAGAACGCCTCGGGCGCGCTGACCCTGCCCGAGGGCACTGTGGCCGTGGCCCTGCAGCTCGGCGACCCGCAGCGGGTGGCCGGCTTCGTGAACCCCGGCTCGGAGGTCGCGATCTTCCGGACCGGTCCGGCGCCGATCGCCGTCGATCCCGCGGACAAGGAGGCCGTCCCCGGCGAGCAGCAGGCCACCGCCCTCCTGCTCGATCGCGTGTCCGTGATCGCGGTGGGCCCCACCACGGTCAGCAACACCACGACCACCGACGGGCAGACGACCAACACCGAGGCCATCCCCACCGCGATCCTCACGCTGGCCCTGGACCAGGAGCAGGCGCAGAAGGTGATCCTGAGCACCACCGACGGCGCCATGTACTTCGCCCTGCTCGACGAGAACTCCAAGCTCGACGCGACCCTGCCGCCGACCACCACCACCGACCTGCTCGCGCGGGGCTGATCACATGACTGTCGTCCTGGAACCCGACGTCCTGACCCGCGACGGCATCCGCGATGCCGTGGGCGCGGCGCCCCACACCGCGACCTCCTTCGACGAGCTGACCGTGGTGATGCGCAGCAATCCCGAGATCGCCACGGTGATCCTCGGTCCGAGCGTCGACACCGACCTCGCCCTGGACTTCGCCGAGCGGATGCGGACCAGCAACCCCACCCTGGGCGTGGTGCTGGTGCGTCGCCGCATCGACGCGGTGGTGCTGGCCGCCGGCTTGAAGGCCGGCGTGCGCGAGGTGCTCAGCGAGAGAGATCTGCCCGGCCTGGCCGAGGCCGTCACCCGCAGCCGCGCGCTGACCGGTGCGCTGCGCAACCCCGGCGAGCTCGGGGGCGAGAACGACGACTCCGACCTGGGTCACCTCTTCACGGTGTTCTCCCCCAAGGGTGGGGCGGGCAAGACCACGTTCGCGGTCAACGTGAGCGTCGGCCTGGCCGCCAGGGGCATGTCCACGCTGCTGATCGACCTGGACCTGGCCTTCGGCGACGTGCCGATCTCGCTGGGCCTGCGCCCCGAGCACACCTTCGAGGAGGCGGTGGCGATGGGCGAGCGCCTGGACGCCGCCGCGCTGCGCCGACTGGTCACCCCGCACGAGTCGGGCCTGCACGTGCTGGCCCCACCGACGGACCCGGGCGTCTCGGAACGGGTCACCGTCGCCCTGGTCCGTCGGATGATCGCCGTGGCCATGAAGGAGTACCAGTACGTCATCGTCGACACCGCCCCTCAGATGGACGAACGATCGCTGACGGTCATGGAGAACTCCGACACGGTCTTCATGCTCACCACCCTGGACATCCCCAGCCTGAAGAACCTCAAGATCGCGCTGGAGACCCTGCGGGTAGTCAACTTCCCGATGGAACGGGTGCGCGTCATCATGAACCGCGCCGACTCCAAGGTCGGCCTGGACGCCGGCGAGGTGCAGAAGACCCTCGGCGTGCCGGTGGTCGCGTTCATCCCCAGCTCCCGGTTGGTGCCCGCGAGCACGAACCGCGGGGTGCCCATCCTCACCGACCAGCCCAAGAGCCCGGTGTCCGCCGCGTTCCACCGGCTGATCGGCCACGAGATCATCAAGGAATCCCCGCACGCCGAGAAGCGCGGACTCTTCGGGAAGCGGAGCCAGCCATGAGCCTGTCCGATCGGCTGAGCCAGGCGCGCAAGGGCCGCGAGTACGAGGCGGCCTCGGCGCAGGAGTCCTCCTCGCCGCAGCAGCGCTCCACCCGCAAGCGCTCGGTCGACCCGTACTCCGAGATCAAGAAGAAGGTGCACGCCGCCCTGGTGGAGTCCCTCGGGCCGCAGCTATACCACACCCAGCTGTCCGAGTCCGAGCTCAACCAGCGGGTGCGCGTCGTGCTGCACGACGTGCTCACCCGCGACGAGACCCCGCTGCCCTCGGCCGAGCGCGCGGCGCTGGCCCAGCAGATCTCCGACGAGATCCTGGGCTACGGGCCCCTGGAGCCCTTCCTGCGCGACCCGGAGATCACCGAGGTCATGGTCAACGGTTTCGACACTGTCTACGTCGAGCGGGCGGGGCGCATCGAGCAGGTCGACGCCGCGTTCAGCGACGACGCGCACCTGCGCCGCACGATCGACAAGATCGTCGGCCGGGTCGGCCGGCGGGTGGACGAGTCCTCGCCCATGGTCGACGCCCGGCTGCCCGACGGGTCGCGCGTCAACGCGATCATCCCGCCGCTGGCGGTCGACGGCTCCGCGCTGACGATCCGCAAGTTCGCCAACGACCCGTACGGGGTCGACGACCTGGTCGCGTTCGGCACCCTGACCAAGGACGTCGCGCAGTTCCTCGACGCGTGCGTGCGCGGCAAGGCCAACATCCTGGTCGCCGGCGGTACCGGCGCGGGCAAGACCACCACGCTCAACGTGCTGTCGGGGTTCATCCCGGAGAACGAGCGGATCGTCACCGTCGAGGACGCCGCGGAGCTGCAACTGGCCCAGGACCACGTGATCCGCCTCGAGTCCCGTCCCTCGAACATCGAGGGCCGCGGCGAGGTCACGATCCGCGACCTGGTGAAGAACTCGCTGCGCATGCGCCCGGACCGGATCGTCGTCGGCGAGGTCCGCGACGCAGCCGCGCTGGACATGCTCCAGGCGATGAACACCGGCCACGACGGCTCCATCTGCACCGTGCACGCCAACACCCCGCGCGACACGCTGGCCCGCGTCGAGACGATGGTGCTGATGGCCGGGGTGGACCTGCCGGTGCGCGCGATCCGCGAGCAGGTCTCCAGCGCGATCGACCTGGTCGTGCAGCAGACGCGGTTCAAGGACGGGTCCCGGCGCATCACCCACCTGACCGAGGTGGTGGGCATGGAGGGCGACGTCATCACCATGCAGGACATCTACCGCTTCGACTACGACGCAGGCTTCGACGCAGACGGTCATCCGCTGGGCACGCTGGTGACCACGGGACTGCGCCCGAAGTTCCTGACCAAGCTCGCGCAGAGCGGCGTGCACGTCGACACCTCAGTGTTCGCCTTCGACGGGACGTGATGATGAGCGGCGCGACGTTGCGACGGGTGGCCGCCGGGGCGGCCATCGCCACCCTGGGCCTGGGTACCGGCGTGGCGTGGGCTGCGCCCGAGGGCCGCATCCAGCAGGTCGAGTCCGGGGCCGGGGCGGTCACCTACGTGCTGTCCGCCGAGGGCCTGGCCGAGGGCCAGTCGATCGACCCGGCCAGCGTGAAGACGACCCTCGGTGGGGTGGATGCGCCGACCGCGGCCGTGCCGGTGGCCGGCGAGGCAGCCCCGGCGGTGCAGCGCACCACGATGATCGTGCTGGACTCGAGCGGCTCCATGGCCGACGACGGCAAGCTCGGCAAGGCTCAGGACGCCGCCAGGAGCTACTTGGCCACGCTGCCCGCGGACGTCAGGGCCGGGCTGGTCACGTTCGCGGACAGGGCGCAGCTGAAGGTCGAGCCCACCGAGGACCGCGCGGCGGTCGTGACCGCGATCGACGCGCTCGAGGCCGATGGGGCCACGGCGCTCAACGACGCAGTGGTGCTGACCGTCGACACCTTGGGCGAGCAGGGCAGCCGCAACGCGGTGATCCTCTCCGACGGCGAGGACGAGGGCAGCAGGGCCTCGAGCAAGAAGGCCACCAAGGCGCTGACCGGGTCCGGCGTGGTGCTCGATGCCGTGTCGCTGGGCTCGGGAAAGCAGACCGCGCAGCTGGCGGCGTTCGCGAGGGCCGGCGAGGGCACCGTGGTCACGGCCACGGACGCCGGCGAGCTGACCACCGCGTTCGAGAAGGCCGCGCGGACGGTCACGACCCAGTTGGCGGTGACCGCGCAGGTGCCCGAGGGGGTGTCCGCCGGGACCTCCGAACTGGTGACCTCCGGACTGGTGGGCGATGTGGCCATCCGGGACTCCGCGGTGGCGGTGCTCGGGGCCGGTGGCACTGCGGCACCCGCGCAGACCACAGCGGCCTACGGGCCGATCCCGGTGGCCGAGCCGGACGCCGGGGGCTTCATGGAGCAGTCCTGGTTCCTGCCGGTGCTGCTCGGGGCCATGTTCGTCGCACTGATCTCGTTGGTGGTGCTGGCGATCGGGGTGCTGGACACGCGCAACCGGCAGTCCGGGCGCGTGCAGCGCCGGTTGCAGGAGGTCTCGGTGCTGGGCGCGCCCGCTTCTGCGGGTCCGGCGCAGTCCGAGACGGTGCTGGGCGAGAGCCCGACGGTGCGCAAGGCGGTGTCGTTCGCGGACAAGGTGGCCGACAGCCGGGACACCAGCTGGTTGGCCGACAAGCTGGACGTGGCCAACGTGAAGCTGCGCCCGGGCGAGTGGGCGGTCGTGCACATGCTGGTCGTGATCCTTGCCGGGCTGATCGGGACGCTGCTCTCGGGTTTCGACATCGTCCTCACCCTTATGGCCGTCGCCGGCGGCGTCCTGCTCCCGTGGGCGCTGCTGAGCTACCGCGCCGGCAAGCGCAAGGCCGAGTTCTACTCGATGCTCCCCGACTCCCTGCAGATGCTGGCCGGCAGCCTGTCCGCGGGCTACTCCCTGCCCCAGGCCCTGGACAACGTGGCCAAGGAGTCCGGCGGCTCGATGGGCCAGGAGGTCAACCGGGCGCTCATCGAGAGCCGGCTGGGACTGCCGATCGAGGAGTCCCTCGAAGCTGTGGCTCAGCGCATGGACAGCGAGGACTTCCACTGGACGGTCATGGCCATCCGGATCAACCGTCAGGTCGGTGGCAACCTCGCCGAGGTGCTCTCCAGCGTGTCGAACACGGTGCGCGAGCGCGAGCGGTTGCGTCGCCAGGTCAAGGCCCTCTCGGCCGAGGGCAAGCTCTCCGCGTGGGTGCTCGGGATTCTGCCCCTGTTCGTGGCGTTCTGGATCGTCTGGCGCAACCCCGGCTACCTGGAACCGCTCTACACCAACGTCGTCGGCTGGGTGATGGTCGCTGTGGGCGCGGTGCTCTACATCGGCGGGGTCTTCTGGATGCGCAAGCTCGTCACCATGGAGGTGTAGGCGATGACCACGTGGTACCTCGTCGGCGGACTCGGGCTGCTCTTCCTCGGCCTGGCCACCGTGATCCTGATGGCCGGCATCATCGGCAAGGAGCGCTCGCAGGTCTCGGCCTCGATGGCGGCGATCGAGTCCATCAGCGGCCCGGTGCCCGCCGACATGCGCGCCAAGTACGACCAACCGTTCAACGCCCGGGTCACCCAACCCGTCCAGGCCTGGTTGGCCAACGCAGCCCGGACCGTGGCCGGGGGCAACTGGGCCAAGAACACCACCAAGCGCCTGGACATGGCCGGCAATCCCGCACGCTGGGACGCGGAGCGCATCCTGGCCGCCAAGGCGGTGGTCGCGGTCGTCTTCGGTGGCCTGGCGGTGCTGTTCCTCTGGGCCACGGGTCGCGGCTGGTCCGCGCTCCTGTGGGGGATCGTGTTCGCGGTCGCGGGGTTCTTCCTGCCCGACCTCCTGCTGATCAACACGGCCCAGAATCGCGCCGAGAGCATCAGCAAGGCGCTACCGAACACGATCGACCTGCTCACCGTGTCGGTGGAGTCGGGGCTCGCCTTCGACGCTGCACTGGCCAACGTCGCGCAGAACACCGAGGGTCCGCTGTCCGACGAGTTCCGGCGGGTGCTGCGCGAGATCCAGATCGGCTCGAGTCGGTCGGCGGCTCTGCGTGCCCTGGCCGAGCGGACCACCGTGGACGACCTGCGCATCTTCCTGAACTCCATGATCCAGGCCGAGAAACTCGGCATCCCGATCGCCGACGTGCTGCGCGTGCAGGCCTCCGAGATGCGGCTCAAGAAGTCCCAGCGGACCGAGGAGCAGGCCATGAAACTGCCGGTCAAATTGGTATTCCCCCTGCTGCTGTGCATCATGCCACTGTTGTTCATCGTCATCATTGGACCGGCCGCGATCAACATTTCGCAGAACCTGTTCATATGAGGCAGCTGATGTCCCCCCCTAAGTCCCCCAGCACAGGCTTCCCGACGAATTGCCCACCCAATACCATAAGAGATGTCCACCTCGGTTGAAGTTCGGGCAGGGGGTGGGGGACGAAAAGCGACCTCGAGCGGTTCGAGGCCACAGATACACACCAAGCGGTCCGCTCGGACCAATCGACAAAGAAAGGCAATTCTCATGCTGAACATGTACACCGACCTCGAGGTCCGCGTCCGCGAGTTCGCCCGCAAGGCCCGCCGCGACGAGGGCGCGACTGCCGTGGAGTACGGCCTCATGGTCGCCCTGATCGCCGTCGTGATCATCGCCGCAGTCGCCCTGCTGGGCAACCGCGTCGGAAGCACCTTCAGCAAGGTCGCGACCTCCGTCTGATCTGAACCGAGCTCGACCGACGGGGTGGGACCCTTACCCACCCCGTCGGTCTGCGTGAGAAGGGTGTTCGACATGAACAGGGCAACGATTCGCGGCGAAGATCGAGGCGCCACAGCAGTCGAGTACGGCCTCATGATCGCGCTCGTCGCCGTCGTGGTCGTCGCTGCCGTGGCCCTGCTGGGCACAGGTGTCCTCGGCAACTTCGGTAGGTCCGACAGCGCGATCTACTCCGCCCTGTCCTGATGTCTCACGTCGGGACGTTGGCGTCTGCGCCTGCAGAACGCGAGGCCCAGGACGATGGCCGAGCCCGAACCGGGCTTCCGTTCTCCGCCGTCTTGGGTCTCGTAGCCGGCTTGGCCGTCGTGTCTGTGTCCCTGCACGCGTTGCGCGACATCGACCTCTACTGGCATCTGCTTGCCGGCCAGGCACTGGCGGAGGGCACGAGCCCACGGGAGCTCGGCGCGGGCTGGAGCTACGCGCCCGTGGATGCGCAATGGACATCCACGCAGTGGCTCTCGGAGCTGCTTCTCCACGCCGTCCATCGGGTCGCTGGGTGGACGGGACTGGCTGCGCTTCGGGTCATCACCGCCGCCGTCGCCATCGCCATCCTGGCTCGAACCACGTTGCGTGGCCGACCCCCGATCCTGGCAGGGTTCCCCTACGTGGTGGCGGTCTTCGCGATCGCTGTGGCTTCGCAGGAGCGCCCCCAGCAGGCGACGCTGGTGGGAGCCGCCCTCCTGGGCGGAGTCCTGGTCACGGGCGTGGTTCGCTCCCAGCTGCCCCGGTGGTACGTCGTGCTGCCGGTGACGATCCTCTGGGCCAATCTGCACGGGGGCTGCATTCTGCTCCCCGCGACCCTGGGGCTCATCGCCCTGGGCAGGTGGGTCGACCTCGGGCCCGGAGATCGGCTCGGTTGGCGTGCCGCCGGCCTGACGGGCGTAACGTTGCTCTGCGCAGCGATCACGCCTGCGGGGCTTGCCGGGCTGACCGCCCCCATGCGGTTCCAGGCTGCCACGGGCCTGGTTCAGGAATGGCAACGGACCACTCCAGTGGATTTCTTCGGCCTGCTGACGATCCTCATGCTGGCGTTCGTCGCGGTGGGCTGGGTACGTTCGATGCACGTTCCCTACTCGGAGTTCCTCGCATTCTTCGCCTGCCTGATCCTCGCGTGGTCGGCATGGCGAAACATCGCCCCAGCAATGGCCATGGCTGCACCCCTGGTGGCACACAGATTGTCCTTGGCATTTCCCAACGCACGGCGAGCGGAACCGCGCTGGTCGGTGCCCATTGGCATCGCTCTGGCGAGCGTCCTCAGCCTCCTGAGCGTGATTGGCCTGATGAATCGGGACCACCTGCCTGTTCAGTCCCAGCCGATCGGCCTGGCTCGGCAGATCGGGCAACTTCCCCCCGGGCAGCGAGTGCTCAACGACTACAACACCTCCGGGGTCGTCCTCTACTTCGGGGGGCCGGATGTGCAGGTCGGGATCGACGGTCGGGCCGACCGGTATGGGGCCGACTACATCGAGGACTACGTCGGGCTGCGGGCCCTGGAGGGCGATTGGGAGGACCTGCTCGTTAGCCTCGACCCGACCTCCGCGCTGTTCGAGGAGGACACGCCAATCGTCCACGTGCTCGAGGCCGAGCGCGGGTGGACGGTCATCGGACGCGAGGAGGGCTGGGTCCTGCTCGTCCCCGAGCAGTGACTGGTCCGGGTCGGCGACCGCACCGGTGCGCTGACTGCTGCGCCTCACGGACAGCCGGCGACCGCTCCGTGCCGCACGTCGGCGGGGTCCCCGGCCAGGGCGTCGTGCGCAGCCACTGCGAAGCGGGATTGCGCCGAGCCCCACGCCAGGACGATGCGGAATCCGCCCGGCCCAGCGCCGGGCAGCAGCCCCGCCCGCCCCGCGAAACTGCTGCCGACGGCGACCCCGGCGTCGGTGCGCCGACCGGGTGTCACCAGGACGGCCGTTACCC
>JBAVKQ010000235.1:0-25461 GCA_049688395.1 Candidatus Nanopelagicales bacterium | reverse complement strand
CCTGAGGTGAGGCCTGCAGGCGTGCGACCTCAGGAGTGCTGGCGCAGGTCCCGCCGGTCGAAGGCGGGGAACGCCAACGCGATCAAGGCGATCGTGAGCACGGCCAGGACCGCCGCGTTGCCCCAGTCCATCCCAGTGGTCAGCGGGTCGCTGCCCAGGTAGTAGTGGAACGGCGACAGTGCACCCCACCAGGAGTCGTCCAACGACGCCAGCGCGTTCATGACGTGGAACACCAGCGCCGCCCCGGCCGAGATCCCGACGGCCAGCGCGACCTGCCCGGTCGCCGCCCCCACCAGCAGTGCCAGCGCCCCGAACACCAGCCCGACCAGGGTGACCAGTGCAGAGGTCGCCGCCACGTGGGCGATGCTCAGGTCCACCCCGGCCAGCACGACTCCCAGCGCCACCCCGGCGAAGCTGGCCAGCCCGACGATCACGCCGTAGACGACCATCGTGAGGGTCTTCTCGGCCACCACCCGGCTGCGCGGCACCGGGTTGGCCAGCAGGATCCCCATGGTGCGGTCCTCCTCCTCGCCGGCCAGGGCCTTGGCCGCGATCGTGATCGTCACCACCATCAGCGCGATCGGGGCGACCATCCCGTAGATCTCGATCTGGAAGTAGCCCTGCGGTGTGCTCAGGTCGCCGCCGCCGAACAAGGCCATCATCGCCTCGGGGAGCATGTCGCTCAGGCCGGAGATCGAGTTCTCGACCGCGGTGTAGACGAAGCCCATCAGCACACCCATCACGCTGAACATCAGCGCCGCGACGATCACCAGCATCCCGCGGTGCTCGGAGGCGGCCTTGACCCAGATCCGCGACACCTGCGCCGACCCGGCCAGCCGCTCGCCCAGGGCCGCGGTGCGCGGGTCGCTGCGCAGCCGGTCGAGCAGGGTCACGCCGGTCGAGCGACCGCGCAGGTCGCGCCGGTTGACCCCTGCCAGTGCCGCGACGAACAGCAGCACGCTGCCGCCGACGAGGACTGCCAGGTGCGCCCAGCCGATGCCGTTGAGCAGTGGGTCGCTGCCGGTGAAGTAGTACCAAGGGAAGATCCGCGCCCAGTGCTCCCAGCCCGAGATCGCCTGCACGATCCCCGAGCCGAGGAAGGAGACGGTCAGCACCCCGGCGCTGATCCCGGCCGCCGCCCCGGTCCGCCCGGTCCACCCGCCGATGGCCAGGGCCAGTAACCCGAAGAACAGCGAGATCGCCACCAGGTGCACGGTCAGCGCGCTCACGTCCATGCCGGCGACGCTCACGTTCAGCAGCCGAGGGACGACCTTTGCCGCTGCCCACAGGACCAGCCCGCCGAGGCCGATCAGGACGACCATGGCGCCGGTCTTGGACACCAGCACGCTGGTACGGCTGCGCGGGTTGGCCAGCAGCACGCCGATGGTCCCGCGGCGCTCCTCACCGGCGAAGTAGGCCGCGCCCATGGCGATCGCCAGGCCGGCCATCACGATGGCGCCGTACGAGCCGAGGATCGCGTTGTAGGCCAGCGAGGCGGCGTCCGCGTCCGGCGCGATGCCGATGATCGACTGGAATGCGGGCCCGAGGTCGGTGTAGATGCTCAGGTCTATGTCCTGGTAGGCCAACATCCCGACGTACAGCAGCGCGGCCAGGCTGAGCACGCCGATCGTCACGCCCCGCCAGCGGTCGAGCAGGGACTTGCCGAACACCGACCCGTACAGGGGCATCGCGATCACGCCCCGCGCCCGGCCGCGGCACCTGCCGCGCCGGCGGCGGCTGACCCGTTCGCGGCCTGGTCGTGGTAGTAGGTCAGGAAGATCTCCTCGAGGTCGGCCTCCTGGGTGATGATGTCGACCAACGCGTAGCGCGCCGTGACCGCCTCGAGCAGGGTGTCCATCGTGCCGTCGAAGGAGAGTTGGACCCGGTGGTCGGTCACGATCACATCCCGCGCGCCGGGGACCGACTCGAAGTCCGCTGCCTGCGCCGGGGAGCCCAGCTCGAACTCGATCTTGCGCATGCCTTTGGACCGCAGGCTGGCCACGGTCTCCATGGCGATCAGCTTCCCGTGCCGGATGATGCCGACCCGGTCGGCCACACGCTGCACCTCCGAGAGCGTGTGGCTGGACAGGAACACCGAGGCGCCCTGCGCCACGACCTCGCGCATCATCGTCTGGAACTCGCGCTGAACGAGCGGGTCCAGGCCGTTGGACGGCTCATCCATGATCAACAGCTTCGGGCGGTTCATGAACGCCGCGATCACGCCGACCTTCTGCCGGTTGCCAGAGGACAGGTCCCCGACCTTCTTGTCCAACTGCGCGCCGAGCCGCTCGGCGAGCTGGCCGACGTAGGCCCAATCGACCCCGCCGCGCAGGTTGGCGAAGTAGGTCAGCGTGTCCTTGCCGGTGAGGTTGGGGTACAGGGCCAGGTCCGAGGGGAGGTAGCCGATGTGCCGGCGGATCTCCACGGAGTCGGTGTGGCAGTCCAGGCCCAGGATCGCCGCCCGCCCGGCGGTTGGGCGGATCTCGTCCATGACGGTGCGGATCATGGTGGTCTTGCCCGCGCCGTTCGGGCCGAGGAACCCGAACACCTCGCCCGGGCGGACGTCGAGGTCCAGGTCGACCAGGGCCTGCACGTCGCCGTAGTGCTTGGTCAGGCCCAGAGTGTGCAGGGCGATCCCGTCAGTCATTGCGTCCTCCGGATCCGGCCTGATCGCCGGGGTTGGTGGTGGTCGGCTGCCCGCTGCCCGCAGCGCGCAGGTCGGCCAGGGCACAGGTGGCCTGGGCGCTGAAAGCGGGGGTGAACAGGCCCTGGGCGTACAGCTCGTAGGTGGGGGTGAGGTAGGGGGCCAGGGCCGCGGGATCGGTGCCCTGCGCGGTCAGGTCGACGCCCAGCAACCGGCGCAGGTGCCGGTGCATGACCAGCGACCCGAGGCTGGAGAGCATCACCACGACCGCGCGGCCCCGGGGGTCGTCGGTGGGTTTGATCATCCCCGAGTCGACGCCGGCCTGGATGTAGGCCAGGGCGTCGGACACCATCTCGTCGACCAGGCGACCCACGGCCGGGGAGTCCTCGGCGAGCACCGCGGTCAGGTAGCCCAGCAGGTCGCCGGCCTCGGACTCCCGAAGGGTGCCGACGACGTCCAGTGCAGCGCCTGCGGACATGGCCCGCAGCTTCTGATCGCTGATGTTCGCCGCGACGTGGTCGTCGCAGGCCTCGCGCAGCCCGGCCATCGACTCGAAGTGGTGGATCACCGAACCCGGCGAGACGCCTGCTCGGTGCGCGACCCTTCGGGCGGTCAGCGCTGCCAGCCCGTCGGTGGCGACCAACTCGATCGCCGCGTCGCGGATCCGGGCGCGGACGGTCCGATCCTCCGGTCTGAGCGGTCTCGCTGAACGCATGTGCAAGATACTATACGCTCATTCAGAAGTCTGGCAAGGGCGTGCGAACCCGGCCTGCGCAGACCACCCGAGAGGACACGGACCGCGGCTGTCTAGGCTGTCGGTCGCAGCGCTGATCCGGTCGCTCGGGCCGACGCCCGAGGGCCGGACCCCACCGAGAGGACGCCACCCATGCCCACCCTGTTCCGCGCCGATCACGTGTTCACCCTCGACCTCGGCGACGACGAGAACCGGTTCAGCCTCGACTGGCTGGCGAAGGCCAACGGACTGCTCGACGAGGTCTTGGCCGACCCGGGCGCCGGCGTGCTGGTCACCCGGGGGCAGGGCAAGTTCTACTCCAACGGCCTGGACCTGGCCTGGCTGATGGCGAACGGCGACAAGATGGGGGCCTACGTCGAGCGCGTGCACGCCCTGTTCGCCCGGGTGCTGGCGTTCCCGATGCCAACGGTCGCCGCCGTCACCGGGCACGCGTTCGGCGCGGGTGCGATGCTCGCGATGGCCCACGACTACCGGGTGATGCGAACCGATCGGGGTTTCTTCTGCTTCCCCGAGGTCGACATCCACATCCCGTTCACCCCGGGCATGGCCGCCCTGATCCAGGCCAAGCTCACGCCTGCGGCCGCGGTGCGCTCCATGACCACGGGTCAACGGTTCGGCGGCGAGCCGGCGCAGGCGATCGGCCTGGTCGATGCCACGGCGCCGGACATCGAGTCAACGGTCAGTGCTGCGTGCGACCTGGTCGCGGGACTGGCCGGCAAGGACCGCACCACGATGCGCGCGATCAAGTCGACCATGTACGGCCCGGCCCTGGCGGCCCTGGCCAACGCCGACGCCATCGGCGGCAGTGGCTTGACCGGGTCGGCTGGTGGCGCGGGCGCCTGACGACGGCCAGCCGGACCTGCGGGCGGCGCGGGGGAGTGCTCAGCCACTCGCGGCGGTGATCAGGTCGCGCACCTCGTCGGCGCGTGGGACCCGGCCGGAGAGGACCAGTCGCTCGTCGATGACCAGCGCGGGCGTGCTCATCACCCCGTAGCCGACGATGGTCGGGTAGTCCTCGACCTTCTCCACGCTGGCCTGGACGTCCAGGCCAGCCAGCGCCTCCCGGGTGACCCGTTCGAGGTTCTTGCAGTTCTTGCACCCGGGTCCGAGCACCTTGATGATCATGGTTGTTCCTTTCAGTGGGGTCAGGCGGCGATCGCGTTGAACAGGTAGCCAACTGCGACGATTCCGGTGGCGACCACGCCGATGAAGGTCGCCAGCAGTCGTGGCCGCAGCACGCGGCGCAGCAGGATCATCTCGGGCAGGGACAGGGCCACGACGCTCATCATGAAGGCCAGGACGGTGCCGATCGGCAGGCCCTTGGAGTACAGCACCTCGACAAGCGGCATCACGCCCGCCGCGTTGGAGTACAGCGGCACCCCGAGGCCGACGGCGACCAGCACCCCGAGCGGGTTGCTGCCGCTGGCGTAGGTGGTGAAGAACTCGGTGGGCACCCAGCCGTGGATGAGCGCGCCCACCCCGATGCCGACCAGCAGGTAGGGCCAGATCCGGCGCAAGATGGACCCGACCTCCTCGACGCCCATCTGGATGCGTTGGTCGAAGGTGAGCCCCGCAGTGGAGTCCACGACCTGGCCGCCGAGCGTGGTCTGGAACACGAAGGGCTCCACCCAGCGCTCGGCGTGCAGCCGGCCCAGGACCCAGCCCCCCACGATCGCGATGCCCAGCCCCGCAGCGATGTAGAGCGCCGTGATCTTCCAGCCGAACAGGCTGAACAGCAGCCCGATCGCGATCTCGTTGATCATCGGGGAGGCGATCAGGAAGCTCATGGTCACCCCGATCGGCACCCCGGCGGCGACGAACCCGATGAACGCCGGCACCGCTGAGCAGGAGCAGAACGGGGTGATCACGCCCAATCCTGCGGCCATCACGTTGCCGACCCCCTCGCGCCGCCCGCCGAGCAGGGCCCGGGTCCGCTCGATGCTCATGAACGAGCGCAGCACGGTGACGACGAAGATGATCCCGCACAGCAGCAGGACGATCTTGACGGTGTCGTAGAAGAAGAAGTGCAGTGTCTCGGTCAGGCGGGCATCTGGGGCCATTGCGAACAGGTCGTGGAGCAGCCAGTCCCAGACGCGGGCGTTCACCCAGAATGCGGCGTACCAGGCCAGCCCGGCACCGGCCAGGGCCAGCCACCGGCCCCGGGTCGAGGTCGGCAGCCGTTCGAGCAGCGTGCTCATGGGCGATCGCCGAGCCTGCCGGGAAGCGCCCGCGCCAGTCGGTCGCCGGCGTCGTCGGCCAGCTCGTAGTCGACCCAGCGGCCGCGCTTGGCCGCGGTGACCACGCCGGCCTCGCGCAGAACCTTCAGGTGGTAGGACAGCACGTTGGCCGCCACCCCGGTGACGGGCTTGAGCTCGCACACGCACAGGGTGCCCCGGCGCTCCAGCTCGGCGACCAACCGCCAGCGCACGGGGTCGGCGACCACGGCCAGCAGTTGCGCGGCATCGTCGGGGTTCACCCGCTTCGGTTCGATCTGCATCGCTTCGAGCACGATCGAAGCGTAGTCTGTGCGCGTGCTGCAGGACAGGGACCAAAGGCCCGTCTCGGGCGTCGCTGGGATCTCTCGTCGCGCGCTGGCCGAGTACCTGGGCGCGATGATCCTCGTGGCTGCGGTGGTGGGCTCGGGCGTCATGGCCACGAACCTCACCGCGGACGTGGGCGTCGCGCTTCTGATGAACATGGTCGCGACGGTGCTCGTCCTGGGCCTGCTCATCTGGACCCTGGGGCCGATCTCCGGGGCGCACTTCAACCCCGCCGTCACCGGGGTGGCCCTGGTGCGCGGGGAGATGCCGGCGCGGGAGGCTGCCTGGTACATCCCTGCGCAGGTGCTCGGCGCGATCACCGGGGCCGTGCTGGCCAACCTGATGTTCGCGCTGCCGGCGGTCGAGGTCTCGACGAACCAGCGCTCGGGGGTGAACCTGCTGCTGGGCGAGGTGGTGGCCACCGCCGGGCTGCTGTGGATCATCGGGGCCCTGACCAGGACCGGCAACGGGCGCCTGGGTCCGGCGCTGGTTCCGGCCTGGATCGGCGCCGCCTATCTGTTCACCTCCTCGACGTCATTCGCCAACCCTGCGGTCACGATCGGGCGGATGTTCACCGATACGTTCACCGGCATCGCACCTGTCTCGGTCCGGCCGTTCATCGCCGCACAGCTCGTCGGCGCCGCAGTGGGCGCTGCCCAGACCGAGCTCTTCCACCCGCGGCCCGGGCGGACCCCCGAGCCCCTCGACCTGCCCGGCCCCGTTCACACCACCACATCGGAGGAACCATGAGCCCCACCGTCACCAACCGACCCAGCGTCCTGTTCGTGTGTGTTCACAACGCCGGACGTTCCCAGATGGCCGCCGCCTACCTGACGCACCTGGCCGGCGACCGCGTCGAGGTCCGCTCCGCTGGGTCGGCACCGGCTGAGTCGGTGAATCCCGCAGCAGTCGCGGCGATGCTCGAGGAGGGCATCGACATGTCCGCAGAGCTGCCCAAAATCCTCACCGATGAGGCCGTCCGCGCCTCCGACGTGGTGATCACCATGGGCTGCGGGGACACCTGCCCGATCTACCCGGGCAAGCGCTACGAGGACTGGGTGCTCGATGACCCGGCCGGACAGGGGGTCGCGGCGGTGCGCCCGATCCGTGACGAGATCCGCCGACGGATCGAGGCCCTGATCGCCGAGATCGCCCCGGCCGACGCCTGAGGCAGGGCTCGACCGCGAGCGCGCGCCGAGCCCTGGTGACTCCACGTCCGAAGGCGAGATGCGGGGTCCGGCGGGCATAGGTGCCCTGGGGCCTTCAGTCGAAGTCGACCGCCGCCGTGCTGACGATGCCGGCGGTCCGGCCGGGAGCCCGGTGGTACTGCCAGTACAGGTTGGTGTGCGCGATGACCTTGTCCGGGGTGGGGGCCCCGTACTCGGAGAGGTCCTCGGTGGTGTGTGCATCGCAGATCAGCGTCACGTCGTAGCCGCGGGTGATCGCGCCGTGCAGCGTCGAGCGGATGCACCCGTCGGTCTGCGCCCTAGCGACCAGCAGCCGGCCGACGCGGGTGGCGGCGAGGACTGATTCGAGGTCGGTGTTCTCGAAGGCGTCCCCGTAGGTCTTGGGCACCAGCGGCTCGGCGTCTTTGCGCTGGAGTTCAGTCACGAGCCGCCACCTCTCGCTGTCGATCGGCAAGTCCGCGCTGCTGTGCTGGACCCAGACAACGGGCACGTCGGCGGCGCGGGCGCTGTCCACGAGGTTGGCGATGTTGGCCACGACCGTGTCCCGGTCGTGGGCGTGCCCGACGACTCCGTTCTGGACGTCGACGACGAGCAACGCAGTGTTGGGGCGGTCGGTCAGCGTGGTCATCGTGCCTCCCGTGATCGGTCGAGCTCGGAAGCAGCCATGCTAGGCCGCCCTAGGCTCTGGGACATGGGCCACACCTCGTCTACCGACCTCCTGGTCCTGCACGCGGTGCGGGTGCAGGGGATGGCCGATGTGACCACAGTGATGCGACAGTGCGGGCTGCCACGCGCGGCCGTCGAGGATCAGCTGCTCGATGACGAAGCGTGAGGTTGGGTTCGACGGGTGGCAGGTGCGACCTGTGCGGGGCGACCCCCTGGCCGCCAACGACCACACGGATTTCGGCTGGGACGACCGGGTGCTCGACGAGTTGACCGGCTACCGGCGCCGGCTCGCTGCGGTGTGCACCCCGCTGTCCGGCGCCCTCGATCGGTTCGGGGGGTACAGCCACCGGTTCGGGGCAGCGCTGGATCGGGTCGAGTCCGGCCAGCGGGCCTGGGTCGATCAGCCAGGCCTCGATTCGTGCCACACCGTCTGGATCCAGTTGCACGAGGATCTCGTTGCCACTCTGGGCATCGGGCGCGGCCACGAGACGGGCAGCCCGCATCGCCTCTGATTCTGGCTCGATCCCGAGCGCCCTTCCTGCCGGACTCCGCTGCCCGATGGGCGCTCCCCGACCAGCGCTCTCGCCGGCGGGGTACTAACCCGATCGCCTCCCTGGCTCACTGCCGCCAGCGGGTGCGGGGTTGGCGAGTGATCGTGAAGGGGGATCGGCTGTTGGCGGGCCAGGGGGTACCGGGCGGTGCGTTGGGGTCCGGGTCCGGGGTCGGGTCTTCGGGGGTGGCAGGGGTGATGGTCCACATGTGGAGATCGACTTGGCGGTGGTGGGTCCAGCAGAGCAGAACGAGGTTGGACAGGTCGGAGTGACCGCCGAAGGCCCATTCGTGGAGGTGGTGGGTCTGGCAGGACTCGGGTGGTGCGTGACAGCCGGGGATGATGCAGCCGTGGTCGCGGGTGGCCAGGGCGCGGCGTTGGGCGTTGGTCGCGGTGCGGGTCGTGCGCCCGACGGCCAGCGGGAGTCGGGGGCCGCCCAGGAGGAGGTCGGCCAGGGCGGCGATCCGCGTTGCGGGGGTCGGGTTGGTCACCTGGCCGGTGGTTGCCCAGTCCGCGCCTTTGTCGTTACCGAACATGTCGCCGTCGCCACCGCGGGCGACACCGGGACTGCCGTTGCCTGCGCTGCGACCGGGACTGCCGTTGCCACCGACGCCGCCTTCGCCGCGACCACTGCCGTCGGCACCGGGTCCGCTGTCGCTGTCGCCACCGTCGCCGGTGTGGGCGGCACTGTCGCCTGGGTCTGCGGCCGGGGGTGGTGGTGGCGATGGGGGTGAGGGTGGGGTCGCATGCGGTGAAGCGTTGTTCGGCGGTGGTGAGGTGGTGTCCGCGGCTGGTCGTCCAGATCGGGTCCCCGGTGCTGGTGTGGTCCAGGGTGACGGTCAGGGCCACGGGTGGTCCACCGCGGGCGGGCAGTAGCCCGGCGGTGGCGGCGGTGGTCACCAGCTGCATCAGGGCATCGGCCCGCCTAGCCCCGGCGGGGGTGTGTTCGGCGGTGCTGCGCAGCTTCTCGGCGAGTGCGTCGATCGCGGCGATGACGCCTCGCCTTCCAGGCGGGGCAGGGTCGCGGAGAGCAGGACGCTGTCTCCCAGCAGGGCGAAGGACAGGTCCCGGGACTCGTAGGCGTCGGACTCGCCGGGTTCCGGGTCCTCGGGGGGGTGCAGCATCCGGGCTGCGGCTATGACGAACCGGGCGATCGCGGCGGGGGACAACTGCCCCCAGTGGGCTGCCAGTTCGGTGATCACTGCGGCCAGTTCGTCGGGGGTGAACGGGTCGGCGTGCCGGGCGACCGCATCGACGTGTTCGGCGGTGATCACTCCAGCGGCCCAGGGCTCGGCGATCAACGGATGGTCCGCGGCCAGGGCACCGGCCCGGGCCAACCGTCGTGTGGGACCGGCTGACCATCCCCGGGCGGCCAGGACCGCAGCCGGGCCACCAGCGGCAGCGACCCGCTCATGGTGGCGGCGTGCATCCGGCGGGCAAGCTCGTACTCGACCGCGGCCAGTGCCCCGGCCAGCAGCTCCACATCCGCGGTCGGGCGGTCCCCGGCGGCCAGGCCCATGCTCGGCAGCTGCGTCCGGGACACGGTCGTGGTCATCGCCCACATCCGGGCCACCACGTTCGACCCGGTGCGTGCGGCCTGGGTCGCCCGTTCGTCGACCACCACCCTCGGGTGGTCCACCGTCGATGTCCCCATCACTTCCCCCATCCATCTATCGAACACCAGTACGAATACTAGCAGCCCTGGGCGACATTCGAGCCAGATGCCGCGCATGTTGTGGATGCCCGATCGTCGAACCGGAACCTGAACCCGGGACCGGCTCCGCCGAGCTCGTCGCAGCGCGGCGGAGGCTTCGGCAAGGGCCGCCAGGACCGGTACATCGACAGGTTGACATTGACGCTACGTCAACTTCTAGGCTGGTTCACGAACGCCCGGCCACCACCCACATGGGCCGGGACGACGCAGCGGCCGGACACGTGGTGGCCGTTGATGGACAGGCAGGAGGTGCCACGCATGGGTCCGCAGATCTCAGCAGCCGGCGAATCGGCCAGTCGAGCTCGGGCCGGATCGAGCAACGAGCACGCCGCCGAGGCGCACGCGGAGTTCGGGATCTCGGAGGTCGCCACGCTGGCGGGCACCACCAGCCGGACCCTGCGTCACTACGACGACATCGGCCTGCTGCCCCCGACCCGGACCGGCGCCAACGGCTACCGCTACTACGACTGCGTGGCGCTGGCCCGATTGCAGCGGATCCTGCTGCTGCGCCAGCTCGGACTGGGCATCGCGGCGATCGAGGAGGTCCTGACCGCCGTGGACCAGACCACCGCCCTGCGGGCGCACCTGGGCTGGCTGCAGGCGGAATCGAAACGGCTCGACCGGCAGATCGCCAGCGTCGAGCGCACCATCGACAGCATCGAGAGAGGAGTAGCGATCATGGCCGAGGACATGTTCGACGGTTTCGACCACACGCAGTACAAGCAGGAGGTCCAAGAGCGCTGGGGAGCCAAGGCATACGCCGACAGCGACCGCTGGTGGCGCGGCCTCGGCCCGCAGCGCCGGGGCGCCTTCCAGGCCGAATCCGCGGAGATCATCGAGGCATGGCGTGCCCTGCGCACCCGGGGGATCGCCGTCGACGCTCCCGAGGCGATGGCCCTCGCCAGGCGGCACCACGCCTGGATCGCTGCGGGCTGGGGTGGTGCTGGGATGGGCGACGTCCCCGCCGAGGCGCTGACCGGGCTGGGTGACATGTACGTCGCCGACGAGCGGTTCGCTGCCCACTACGGCGGCGTCCAGGGGGCGTCCTACGTCCGCGACGTCCTGAGCCACTACGCGATCACCGAGCTGGTCTGATCGAAGCGGGTCGGCCCACCCGATCTGGCCAACCTGGACCAGCCGGCCGCCCCCGACCGGCCCGACCCGACCGGCCCCCACACCGGCGGCTACTCTGCGCGCATGGACTGGCCGTCACCCTCCGCGCGGCGGATGGGGACTGCGCCACCAACCTCCTGGTCGCTGCGCCCCGACAGTCGGCTCGCACGAGGCCTGTCCGGGGCGACCGGCACCACCGGGGCCGACACCGAGAACGGGCGCCACTGGTCGACCTCGACCCCCGGCGCCTGAGCAGGCGGACCCACACGTGTTCGAGGTTGTCCTGTTCAGCCCGCGCATCCCGCCCAACACCGGCAACGTGATCCGGCTGTGCGCCAACACCGGTGCCCGGTTGCACCTGGTCGAACCGCTGGGGTTCACCCTCGACGAGGCTCCGCTGCGCCGGGCAGGACTGGACTACCACGACCTTGCCATGGTCAGCGTCCACCCGGACCTCGCCACGGTCCGGGCTGAGCTGGCCGACCGACACTGGTACGCCACGACCGCCCGTGGTGGGCGGACCCCGCACGAGATGGCGCTGCGTCCCGGTGACGTCTTCCTGTTCGGCCCGGAGCCCACCGGCCTGCCGGCCGACGTCCTGGCCGACTTCGCGGCCGAGGACCGACTCCGGCTGCCGATGCTCGCGGGCAACCGCTCACTGAACCTGTCCAATGCGGTCGCGGTGACCGTGTACGAGGCGTGGCGGCAGAACGGGTTCGCCGGCGCCGGCTGAGCCGGTTCGCCGCGCGGCGCGCAGCCACCGGTCGGCTGCCCGGGCGGGATTTGGGTGCGTGCCCGGACCGGGTCCATCCTTGTCCGATGTCCGTCGAGCAGGACCAGTCGCAGGCAGCCGGGTCCCCGGCCGCCGGCGCTGCCGTGCCCGGCGCGCCCGAGCACGGGCGGACCGCGCGCAGCCGCGAGACGATCGCGCTGTACTGGGGCGCAGCAGCGCAGTTCCCGGTGCGCCTGGCCTTCGCGTTGATCACCCCGATCTTCACCGTGCTGCTCGCCCGCTTCGTCGGGCCGTATGTCATCTCCCTGCTGCTGACCCAGGTCCAGGCCGGCACCGTCACCTGGGAGTCGGGCTGGCCGCTGGTCGCCTGGTATGCGCTCTCCCAGGTGCTCGGCCAGGTGGTCGGCTGGCGGATCGCGCTGTACGCGGCGTGGTCCTTCGAGGTCATGGCGATGAAGCGGCTCTACCAGCGCGTCTTCGACCACCTGAGCGGGCAGAGCCTGGGGTTCCACTCCGACCGGTTCTCCGGCTCGTTGGTCTCCCAGACGAACAAGTTCACCGGGGCGTTCGAGATGTTCTGGGACACGATCGTCTGGCAGGTCATCCCGGTGCTCACCACCGTGGTCGCGGCCGTGACGATCACCGCCTTCATCCTGCCGTGGTACTCGGCGTTCCTCTTCGCGATGACCCTGCTCTTCGCTGGCTTCGTGGTGCTCTCCGCGCGGTCCATGGAGAGGCTCAACGTCGCCGAGGCGCAGTCCTCGACCCGGATGACCGGGTTCCTGGCCGACGTCATGACCAACATCTCGGCGGTGAAGTCCGCCGGCGCGGAAGCCACCGAGAGTGCCAGCGCCCGGCTGGTCGCCGGTGAGTGGCGCACCAACTCGCTGCACGTGATGCGCTCGTTCCTGGGCTACTCGTCGGGGTTCTCCGCGGTGGTCGCGATCATGAACACCGGTGCGGTACTGGCGGCCGTGGTGGCCTCCGAGGCGCAGTACCTCTCGGTGGCCGCGGTCTACCTGGCCACCACCTACACGCTGACCGTCACCGACCAGCTCTGGGAGATCACCCAGGTGATGCGCAACTACAACCGGGTGATGGGCGACGCCCACGACATGGTCGAGATCCTGGCCATCGAGCCGACCGTCACCGACGGCGACGCGCAGTTCCAGCGCGGCCCCGGGGGCGTGGTCTTCGACCGGGTCACCTTCACCCACGAGGGCGAGGGGGAGCAGGCCCTCTTCGACGAGTTCACCCTGGACATCGCCCCGGGCGAGAAGATCGGGCTGGTCGGGCACTCGGGCAGTGGCAAGTCCACCTTGACCCGGTTGCTGCTCCGCTTCTCCGACGTGGACTCCGGTGCGGTGCGCGTCGACGGCCAGGACATCCGGGAGGTGACCCAACCCTCGCTGCGCAGTGCGATCGCCTACGTCGCCCAGGAGCCGCTGCTGTTCCACCGCTCCATCACCGACAACATCGCCTACGGACGGCCCGGAGCCACCCCCGAGCAGGTCCGCGAGGCCGCCCGCAAGGCCAGCGCGGACGAGTTCATCACCAAGCTGCCGGCGGGCTACCAGACCATGGTCGGCGAGCGTGGCGTGAAGCTCTCCGGTGGCCAGCGCCAGCGGGTCGCCATCGCCCGCGCCGTCCTCAAGGACGCCAGCATCCTGGTCCTGGACGAGGCCACCTCCGCGCTGGACAGCGAGAGCGAGGTGCACATCCAGGCCGCGCTGGCGCACGCGATGCGCGGGCGCACCACGATCGTGATCGCCCACCGGCTGAGCACCGTGCAGGCCATGGACCGGATCGTGGTCCTGGCCGAGGGCAGGATCGTGGAGCAGGGCTCGCACGCGCAGCTGCTGGCCGCGGGCGGGGTGTACGCAGGGCTGTGGACCCACCAGTCCGGCGGCTTCCTCGAGTAGCGCGCACCGGTCCAGGAGTCCGTGTCGAGTGGTGCGCGCCGGTCCAGGAGTCCGTGTCGAGTGGCGCGCCGGTCCGGGAGTCCGTGTGGTCGATTCGGCCTGGTGAGCACCGGCAATCGATTCCGCAGGGATCCGACCCGTCGGTCCTATCGGCGGGGTGAGGGGATCGAGGGCTTGACAGGCGGATCCATCTGCAGCGCCACCAGCGTCACGTCGTCTCTTCCGAGGTCCGCCGCCCGCCCGCGCACCGTGGCCAGCACCTGAGCCACGACCGCGGAGGGATCTCCGGCGTACCCGGCCGCGGTGCGCAGGTGGGTGTCCAGCTCCTCGTCGCCGAGCTCCTCACCTGCCAGGTCGCGGCTCTCCAGGATCCCATCGGTGAAGGCCAGCACCACGTCCTCGGGCCGCATCGGGGCGCTGCGCATCGCCCACGCCCCACCCAGCCAGCTGATCATCGGCCCCGTCGGCCCGAGGCGTTCGATCGCGCCGTCCGAGCGCACCAACCGTGGTGCTGGATGCCCGGCGTTGACCCAGTGCACGGTGCTCGTGGCCGTGTCGGCGATCAGCACCACCACCGTGGCGAACCGGCCCGGCTCGTCGGCGAACGCATCGCACGCCCGGTGCAGGATCTGCGGGGGGTCCAGCCCGGCCACCAGGCCCAGGGTGATCGAGGTCTTCAGGCGCATCGCCACGATGCCGGCGCGGGGCCCATGACCCGACACGTCGCAGACGATCACGGCTGCGCGACCGTCGGTCAGCGGGATCCGGTCCCAGAAGTCGCCGGCGAGCACGCCCTCCGCCGGGCGCAGCACGCCCTCGATCCGCACCCCGAGGGGATGCCCGTCGGCCCGGGCCGTCAGCTCGCGGCGGATCGCGTCGACCACCGGGCCCTCCTGCTCCAAGGCGGTCCGGGCGGCGTGGGCCTGATCGATCTCGTGGACCAGCGCGCGGCGCAGCGCCTCGGCGTCCACGCCCAGGTCGCGCAGCTCCGGCGGGCCGCTGGGCAGGATCACCGCGTCCTGACCGCCGGGCGTGGCCGCTGCGCGCAGCTGGGAGCGCAGCTCGCTGACCGGTCGCAGGACGTGCCGACGGATCGCCACGTAGGTGGCCAGCGGCAGCAGGAACAGCACGATCAGGGCGATCCCCAACGACCAGGCCAGGCGCCGGGCGGCGGACTCGGTGGCGCTCAGCGCCGTGCTGCTCTCGCTGGAGAGCACCGCCGAGAGTCGGTAGGTCTCGCCGGTCAGCTCCACGTAGGCCGACTGGGACTCGCTGGAGTCCAGGATCGCCTGGGCGGTCCCGACCTCGCCGTCGGCCATGGCGGCGGTCACCGGCCCGCCCACGGCGAGCAGCCAGGTCTGCAGCGCCCCGTCGACTTCGCCGAGCAGGGTGCTGGCGGGCTCCCGGTCCGAGAGCAGGCTGCCCAGTTCGGCCACGTTGGCCTGGGCGGACTGCACGGCGGCCTGGTAGAGCAGGTTCATCCCCTTGGCATCCGAGGACACGTAGATCCGCAGCCTGCGCTCCATGTTGTTGATGTCCTCGTTGAGGTCGGCCACCGCGGTGCCGGCCGGCGCGAGGGTGTCGACGACCTCGGCCAGACTGCGCTGGGTGTCGGCGTAGCGAAGGACCAGCTGCGCGCCGAGCACGGCGATGATCGCGAGCGCGGCCAGCGCCACCGCCATCACCCGGTGCCGCAGCGTCATGGCGCTCAGGCTAGTGCGTGCAGGTCGAGGCGAAAGTGCAGCCGTCCCGTGGCAGGCTGCACGCATGACTACCAGAAGGATCGCCGACTTGGCCGTGTACCCCATCGGGCTCGGCGCGATGCCGCTTTCCAGCGAGCACATGCTCGCCGAGCGACCGCGCGCGCTGGCCACGGTGCATGCCGCGCTCGACAGCGGGATGACCATGGTCGACACGGCCAACATCTACGCCCCGGACGGGGAGCACTTCGGCCACAACGAGGTGCTCGTCGGCGAGGCGGTGCGGTCCTGGGCCGGGGCGTCGGCGGACCGGGAGGGCGTGGTCCTCGCCACCAAGGGCGGCATCACCCGGGCGCCCGGCCCCGGTGGCGACCTGTGGGGGCGGGCCAGCTCACCGGAGGCCCTCGGCGATGCGGCCCGGGCCTCTGCGCAGCGGCTGGGCGTGGACGTGATCGACCTGTACTACCTGCACCGGCTGGACCCGGACGTGCCCTTCGACGACCAGATCGGCGGATTGGCTGGCGTCAAGGAGCAGGGGATCGCCGCGCGGATCGGGCTGTCGAATGTGACCCGTGCCCAGTTGGACCGGGCCCTCGAGCTGGTCGGCGGGCCGGAGGCGGGCGGCATCGTGGCGGTGCAGAACGAGTTCTCGGCCCGCTACCGGGTCGATGCCGACGTGCTGGCCCGCTGCGCCGAGCGCGGGATCGCGTTCCTGCCCTGGTCGCCGCTGGGCGGTGCCGCGCAGGCCGGCGAGCTGGGCTCCCGGTACGCGGCCTTCGCGCAGGTGGCCCAGGCGCACGAGGCCAGCGCACAGCAGGTGGCCCTGGCCTGGCTGCTGACCCTGGCCCCGGTGGTCATCCCGATCCCGGGGAGCACCCGTCCGGCCACCGCTCGCGCGTCCGCGGCTGCCGCGGGCCTGGAGCTGTCCGCCGACGAGGTCGCACGGTTGAGCGCCAGCGCGCCGCAGGACGCATCGGTCTTCCCCGACAGCACCCCCGATCCGCCGATGTAGTCGGCCTTCTGGGCCGATCGGTGTGACCTGGGTCATATACCCCCCGGGGTACGGACCTTCGCACCTTCGCCGCGGGACCTAGGTCCTGGAACATACGGGCGATGGTCAGGCATGGGCTGCTGCTGGGCGGTGGGAGGCTGACCCCGACTGGGCCACCCCGGCCGGTCAGTGCAGACAGGGATGCCCATGGAAGCCTTGGATCTCGCGCGGTGGCAGTTCGCCATCACGACCGTGTACCACTTCTTCTTCGTACCGATCACCCTGGGCCTGGGCTGGCTGGTCGCCGGCATGCAGACCGCCTGGGTGCGCACCGGCAACGAGAAGTGGCTGCGCGCCACGAAGTTCTGGGGCAAGATCTTCCTGATCAACTTCGCCATGGGCGTGGTCACCGGCATCGTCCAGGAGTTCCAGTTCGGGATGAACTGGAGCGACTACTCGCGCTTCGTCGGCGACATCTTCGGCGCCCCGCTGGCCATCGAGGGCCTGCTCGCGTTCTTCCTGGAGTCCACGTTCCTGGGTCTGTGGATCTTCGGCTGGGACCGATTGCCCAAGAAGCTGCACCTGGCCACCATCTGGATCGCCTCGTTCGGCACCATGCTCTCGGCCTACTTCATCCTCGCGGCCAACTCGTGGATGCAGCACCCGGTGGGCTACGAGATCAACGAGGTCACCGGGCGCGCCGAGCTCAACGACTTCGGCCTGGTGCTGACCCAGAACACGACCGTCGTGGCGTTCGTGCACACTCTGTCGGCGTCCTTCATGGTGGCCGGCAGCCTCGTGGCCGGCATCTCGATCTGGCTGCTGGTCAAGGACCGCGGCGCCGATGTCGCCAAGGCCTGCCTGCGCCTGGGCCTGATCACCACGCTGGTCGCCTCGGTCTTCGTGGTGGTCTCCGGCGACGTGGACGGCAAGATCATGACCGAGCAGCAGCCGATGAAGATGGCCGCCGCCGAGGCGCTGTGGGAGACCTCGCAACCCGCGGACTTCTCCATCTTCACCCTGGGCACCCTCGACGGCTCGGAGGAGGTCTTCTCCATCACCATCCCGAACCTGCTGTCGTTCCTGGCCACCGGCACCTGGGACGGCGAGGTCGAGGGCATCAACCAGCTCAACGAGCAGTACGCCCGGACCTACGCATGGACCGGCCTGGACAACTTCGCCCCGAACATCCCGATGAGCTACTGGACGTTCCGGCTCATGATGGGTGTGGGCATGGCTGCCGCAGCCTACGCGCTGTGGGCGCTGTGGGCCTATCGGGGTGATCGTCGCCCGACCAGCAGGTGGGCGGCCCGAATCGGGATCGCCCTGCCGTTCCTGCCGCTGTTCGCGATCAGCTTCGGCTGGATCTTCACCGAGATGGGCCGCCAGCCCTGGATCGTGTTCGGGCTGATGACCACCGCGAGCGGGGTCTCGCCGATTGTGAGCTCCTGGACCGTGTGGACCTCGCTGATCGGCTTCACGCTGCTCTACGCGATCCTGGCTGTGGTCGAGGTGGGCCTGATCATCCGCGTGGTCAAGCAGGGCCCGCCGGAATCGGTCGCCGACCCGTTCGTCGAGCGCGAGCTCGACGCCCCGCTGAGCATCTCGTACTGATCGATCGAGAGGAACTGACATGGAGCTGACGACAGTCTGGTTCATCCTGATCGCAGTGCTGTGGATCGGGTACTTCGTCCTCGAGGGCTTCGACTTCGGCGTGGGCATGCTGCTGCCGGTGATCGGGAAGACCGAGGCCGAGCGGCGCGCGATGATCACCACGCTGGGCCCGGTCTGGGACGGCAACGAGGTGTGGGTCCTGGTCGCCGGTGGCGCGACCTTCGCGGCCTTCCCCGAGTGGTACGCGACCCTGTTCAGCGGGTTCTACCTGCCGCTGTTCCTGATCCTGGTCGCACTGATCCTGCGCGGGGTGGCCTTCGAGTACCGGAGCAAGCGTTCCGATGGCCAGTGGCGCGCCCGCTGGGATGCCGCCATCGTCTTCGGCTCCTTCGTGCCGGCGCTGCTCTGGGGCGTGGCGTTCGCCAACATCGTGCGCGGCGTTCCGCTGGAGGAGTCAGCCAGCACCGGCAACATCGAGTACGCCGGTGGCTTCTTCAACCTGCTCAACCCGTTCGGCCTGCTCGGCGGCGTGACGTTCGTGGCAATCTTCCTGACCCACGGCGCGATCTTCCTGTCGCTGAAGACACACGGCTCGATCCGCGACAGCGCGCACAAGGTCGGCATGCGCACCGGGGCGGTGGCCACCGTGCTGGCCGTGGTGTTCCTGGTCTGGGCCGAGCTGGCGTTCACCGACAAGCTGTGGACCTGGATCCCGGTGCTGGCCGCCGCGGCGAGCTGGCTGGTCGCGATGGCCATGCACGCCAAGCGCTCCGAGGGGTGGGCGTTCGTGTTCAGCGCGCTGACGATCGCCCTGGCCGTGATCTCGCTGTTCGGGATGCTGTTCCCGAACGTGATGCCGGGCAACCCGGGGCCGAGCCTGACCACCGAGAACGCGTCCTCCACGGACTACACGCTGACGATCATGACCTGGGTGGCCGTGGTGTTCACCCCGATCGTCCTGCTCTACCAGGGCTGGACGTACTGGATCTTCCGCAAGCGGATCAGCGCCGAGGACATCGTGGATCCGCACCACGGCTCCCTGGACCACGTGCCGCTCTGAGGCGCCCGCGGCCGGGACCTTCGACGGACCGCAGGCCCGGCCTCCCGCGAGGGGGCCGAGCCTTCGGTCGTTGGCCGTACATGGCCTGTTCGCCTCACCTGGGCTGGGGGACCCGCCAGCTCAGCACCGATCCGCCACCCGCGCCGGTTGTGATCGTGCACGTGCCGCCGTAGCGCTCGGCCCGCTCGGCGAGGTTGAGCAGCCCGGAGCGTCGACCCAGCTCCCGGGGCACTCCCACCCCGTCGTCGGTCACCTGCAGCAGGACGGTGTCGTTCTCGGCGGCCACCAGCACCTCGACCCGGTCGGCCTGGGCGTGCTTGGCCACGTTGGCCAACGCCTCGCGCAGCGCACCGAGCAGGTCACCGGCCAGGCCGTCGTCGACCAAGGCGTCCACGGCCCCGGAGAATCGGGTGGAGGGGGAGTGCCCCAGCACGACCGTGGCGGCCGCGGCCTCCTCCAGGACCCGTCCCCGCACACCGCCCACGGCATGGCCGACCGGTTGGTGCAGCTCGAAGATGGTGGCCCGGATCTCCCGGACGGTCGTGTCCAGCGCGTCGACGGCCGACTCGAGCCGGTCGACGACCGGCCTCGGGGTCTCCTTGACCCGGGCCGCTCCGGACAGCGAGATGCCGGTGGCGAACAGCCGCTGGATGACCAGGTCGTGCAGGTCGCGGGCGATCCGGTCGCGCTCCTCGAGCAGGACGTTGCGCTCCTTCTCGCGCCGGCCACGGGCCAGCATCAGGGCCAGGGCTGCCTGACCCGCGCAGTTGGACGCCAGCTCGCGACGCTCCTGGGTCAGGCTGTCCCCGGGTCGCAGGACCAGGGCGAGCACTCCGAGCACCCCTTCGGGGGTCTGTAGCGGCAGGGCCAGGACGGGCAGCTCGTCGCAGGCCCCCTCGTCGAGGTCGGCACCGGGCACGGCCGCGCCACCGGCGAGACGCTCCACACCCTCGACCGGTTCCCCGGAGGTGAAGCTCCGCGCGATGGGGCCGTCCTCATCGGGAGCCGCGCCGCGCCAACGGGCCAGCGCGGAGTCGTCGAGGGGGACATCCGGGCCGCCCACCCGCCAGCGCGAGGCCCGGGCACTGGAGCCCAGGTCGCTGACCACGATCTCCACCCGCAGCACCCCGGCCGGCGAGGGCAGCGCCACGATGCCCGCCCGCGCGTTGACCAGCTCAGCAGCCCGGGTGGTGCCCAGCGTCAGGACCTCGCCGGCATCCGCCCCGTCCAGGACGGCCCCGTGCATCTGCGCCACGGCGGCCTGCCAGCGTTCCCGCATGACCGAGCGCTCGTAGAGCCGGGCGTTGTCGATGGCCACGCCGGCTGCCGCAGCCAGGGCGGTGACGGTGCGCTCGTCGGCGGTGCTGAAGCCTTGCGCGCCGCGCTTGTCGGTCAGGTAGAGGTTGCCGAACACCTGCCCGCGCACCTTCACCGGCACGCCCAGGAAGGACTTCATCGGCGGATGGCCCGCCGGGAACCCGACCGCCGAGGGATGGCTGGTCATGTCGTCCAGGCGGATCGGCACCGGGTGCTTGACCAGCAGGCCCAGGATCCCGCGGCCGCGGGGCAGGTCGCCGATCTCGGCCTGGGTGGCCTGGTCGATGCCGACATGGACGAACTCCGAGAGCTGTCCGTCGGCCCCGAGCACGCCCAGCGCGCCGTAGGAGGCGTCGACGAGGTCGACCGCGGACGCGACGATCCGACGCAGCGTGGCGCCGAGCTCGAGCCCGGCGGCCACCGACACCACCGCGCTGAACAGTCCGCGCTCGTGCTGGTCAGCCATCCTCGGACTCCTCGTGCTCCTGCTGCGCCTGGGGGGTCTGCGCCTGGGGGGCCTGCGCGTGGGGGGCCGGGTTCGTGGGCGGCACCGGCCCTGCAGCGCTCCGGGCAACCCCCTGCTCGCGGGCCAGCGCCTCGGCGTACCAGCCCGCGCTCAGGTCGCTCGGCGCCCCGTACGCGGTGACCCGGCCCTCGGCGAGCACGATCACCTCGTCGCAGTCGGCAGTGTGCGTCATCCGGTGGGTGATCAGCAGCACGCTGCGACCGATGGTGCTGGTCAGGGCCGCAGAGGTGACCTCGTCAGCCATGGCGGGGTCGAGGTGCTCACCGGGCTCGTCGAGGACCACGATCGGTCGGTCGGCCAGCAGCACCCGGGCCAGCGCGATCCGTTGGGCCTGTCCGCCGGAGACCGCCGAGCCGTGTGCGCCGACCCGGGTGGCCAGCCCGTCGGGCAGGCTGTCGACCCACTCGGCCAGCCGGGCCCCCTCGATCGCCGCGCGCAGGGCCGCGGAGTCGGCGCCCCGGTTGGCCAGGCGCAGGTTCTCCTCGATGGTCGTGTCGAAGAGGTGCGAGCGCTGGTCCACAGCGGTGACGGCCGCCCGGACCGCCTGTTCGCCGAGGTCGCGCACGTCGCGCCCGGCCAACTCGTAGCGGCCGGCGCGGTGGTCGAGCAGGCGCAGCAGCACGCTGGCCACCGTCGACTTGCCCGAGCCGCTGGGTCCCACGAGTGCGATCCGCCGGCCCGGGGCCAGGTCCAGGTCCACGCCGGACACCGCGTCCTGCACGGCCCCCGGGTAGCGCGCGGCCATACCAGCCAGGGTCAGCGGGACCCCGGCGCGGGGCTGGTGCGCAGTGGGCTGGTCGGTAGCGGGCTGGGCGGCGGTGGGCGGCTCGTCCGAGTGGCCGATGGGGCTGTTCGGGCCGGCGGGCACGGGGTCCGGGGAGTCCATCACCTCGAAGATCCGCCGGGCGGCGCCGGTCACCCGGGCCCCGGCCAATGCGGCGGCCGGCATCCCGGCCAGCACGTCGGCCATCGCCAGCGGGATCAGCGCCAGCGCGGCCAGCCAGACGCCGTTCAGCTCCCCGGCGCGCACGGCGCTCACGCCCAGGCCGAGGCTGGCCGCGATGGTCAGCCCGGTCCACAGCGCCGCCAGGGCGTCACCGAGCCCGGACGCGGTGGCTGCCCGGCGGTCCAGCGCGGTCAGCTCCGCGTCCGCGGCGGCCACATCAGCTACCGCTCGGTCGATGGCCCCGTAGGCCAGCAACTCGGGAGCAGCGTCCAGGCTGGTGACCACCGCGGCGGTCAGCCGACCCTCGGCGGCGGCCCGGGCGTGCTGGGACCGGGTGCCCAGCCGGGCCGTCAGCAGCGGGCTGGCCACCCCGGCCACGACGAGCAGCAGCAGCAGCGCGATCCCGGCGGCCGGCAGGATGGCCAACCCCAGCAGCGCGGCCAACAGGCCGGCGAGCAGTCCGGCGATCCCTGGGATCAGCACCCGCACGATCAGGTCGACGGCCGAGTCGACGTCGCCGACCAGCCGGGCCAGCAGATCCCCGCGCCGGTACTGTCCCAGGCCCGCGGGGGACAGCCTCTCCAGGCGCTCGAAGACAGCCACGCGCAGGGTGGTCAGGCTGCGGAACGCCGCATCGTGGCCGACCAGGCGCTCGGCGTAGCGGAACACGCCGCGGCTCAGCCCGAACGCACGCACCCCCACGATCGCCACCTGCAGGGTGAGCACCGGCGGCTGCTGGGAGGCCCGGGAGATCAGCCACGCAGAGGTGACCAGCAGGCCGACCGCGCTGAACAGGGCAAGGGTCGCCAGCAGGATGGCCAGCGCCAGGCGCCAGCGCTGCGGGTCGGCCAGCGCCCACAACCGGCGCAGTGGTGCTCGGACCGGGCTTGTCTCATCGATCTGGCGTTCCAAGTGCTGGATCGATGAAACAACGTCGGTCTGTCGGCTCACGAGGCACCCACTGCGACGCCGGAGAGGTCCACGACATCGTCGGCGGCGTCGATGATCGAGGCCCGGTGGGTGACCACGACCACGGTGCGCCCGCTGGCGACCAGGGCGGCGGCGGTCGCGCCCACCTCCGCCTCACGGCTGCCGTCCAGCGCCGCGGTCGGCTCGTCGAGCAGCAGGATCGCGGGGTCGGCCAGCAGTGCGCGGGCCAGCCCGATGCGGCGGGCCTGCCCCACCGACACCCCGGCACCGCCCTCGGAGATGGGTGTGTCCAGACCATGGGGCAGTTCGTCGCCCACAGCCAGGCCGGCCGCGCGCAGGGCCGCGAGCACCTGGTCGTCGCTGAAGCCGGGGCGGCCCAGGCGCACGTTGTCCGCCACGGTGCCGGCCAGCATCGAGGGGGCTTGGGGCACCCAGCCGAGCTGGGCCCGCCAGGCGGGGAGGTCCAGATCGGCCAGCGGCAGCGTGCGCCCGGTGGCGTCGGTGATCCCGACCGTCCCGCTGACCTGCGCGGCCGGTGGGCCGACCAGCCCCAGGAGCACCGAGAGCAGGGTGGACTTCCCGCAGCCCGACGGCCCGACCAGCGCGGTCATCCGCCCGGGGCGGATCGCCAGGGTCACCCCCGGCACGGCCACCCGGTCGCCGTAGCGCACGTGCAGGTCGCGCACCGTGATCGTGGCGGTGGCCGCATCGACCTGCCCGGTGCCCGGGATCGGCTCCGGCGCCTCGAGCACGGCGAACATCCGCTCGGCAGCGCCCACCCCGTCGGCCGCGGCGTGGAAGTGCACGCCGACCATCCGCAGGGGCAGGTAGACCTCGGGGGCAAGGATCAGCACGGTCAGGCCGCTGTGCAGGTCGATGTCCCCCTCGATCAGGCGCAGGCCGATGGCCACGGCGATCAACGCCACCGACAGGGTGGCCAGGAGTTCGAGCACCATCGAGGACAGGAACGAGATCCGCAGCACCCCCATCGTGGCCTCGCGGTAGGCCTCGCCGACCCGGCGCACCGTCTGGGCCTGGGCGCGGGCCCGGTTGAACACCTTGAGCGTGGGCAGGCCCTCGACCACGTCGAGGAAGTGCCCGCTGAGCGTGCCCAGGGTGTTCCACTGCCGGTCCACCCGGGCCTGGGTGTACCGGCCGATCAGGCTCATGAACACCGGGATGGCCGGGATGGTGAGCGCGATGATGACCGCCGAGAGCACGTCCTGGGTGAGGATCACGGTGCCGGCGATCAGCGGGATGACCACGGCCAGCACGAGTTGGGGCAGGTAGCGGGAGAAGTAGCTGTCCAGCGCCGGGCCGCTGCGGGTGACCAGGGAGGTCAGCTCGCCGGCCCCGTGGCCGGAGAAGTGCGCGGGGCCCAGGAGGAGCGCACGCTCCACGACCTGCAGGCGCAGCTGGGAGGTGGCGCTGGCCGCGGCGCGGTGCCCGACGGCCTCGGCAGCCCAGGCCAGCACCGCCCGCCCGACGGCGATCGCGGCGATCAGCAGCAGGGGGGTACGCAGATCGACCACATCCGCCCCGGACTGGAACGCGTCGACCACGACCCGGGCGATCAGCACCGCCTGGGCCACGATCAGCAGCGCGGAGGCCGCGCCGATCGCCACCGCGGCCACCAGGAACGTGCGGGTGGCGCGCGCATGCGCCAGCAGCCGCGGGTCCAGGGGCTTCACCGGTCCATTCTCACCCACCGCACGCCGTGGCCCGACCGGATCTGGCGCCCGACCCCGTCGGCCGCGGGTCAGCTCAGGACGGCGGCGGGGGCCGGGTGCGCGGTGGCGTTGACCAGCGCGAGGGTGCCTGCGCTCCAGTGCTGCAGGGCGGCCAGCCGCCGGGCGTCCAGCCGTTCGCAGACCCAGTCCCAGTGCAGGGCGCACCAGTCGCCGGGGCCGAGGTCAGTGACCAGGCGCACCCCTGCGGTGCCCGCTCGCACGACCTCGACCCGCCGTGCGCCCAGGTACAGGGCGCGGCCGTCCCACGCCAGGGGCTGGCTGGTCACGAGCACCTCGTCACCGAGCACCGACTCGACCCGCCCCCACCGGATGCGGCAGCGATCCAGCACGTGCAACGGCTCGACGGTGCGCCCCGCCCGCAGCAGCCCGACCCACGGGTAAACGGCCAGCACGTGCGTGCTGTGGTGCGGCACCGCACCGGCCGGGATCGCCTCCGCCAGCGCCGACCAGCCCGCACCTGCCCGAGGCCGGAACCGGTCGGTCAGGCTGCGCCCGAAGTCGGTGATCCCGACCCCGTCGAGCAGATCGTTGCCCAGCCAGTAGGCCTCGACCACCCGATCGTCGAGCGGGTCGTCGATCCCCGCGCAGCCGGCGATCAGCTCCAGGTAGGGCCAGGCGCCCTCGAACCGGTGCAACAGGCCGCGCAGGTCCGGGTCGTCGGCTCCGGCCGCCACCTGTTCGAGGATCTGACCGGCCGCATCCGGCCCGCAGAAGCCCAACTCGTTGGGCGGGTAGGCGTACCGGGCGAACCGCAGCGCACCGCTGGGGCGGGGCCCGGCGCTCATGGCCCGCTGCCCACAACG
>JBAVKQ010000234.1:0-7333 GCA_049688395.1 Candidatus Nanopelagicales bacterium | reverse complement strand
CGATCAGGGTCATCGCCGCGGGCACCGATGCCCAGGCCCGGCGCCGGCCCCAGCGCGTCTGCGCGCCGCCGTTGGGGGGCACGCTGCTCGGCCGCGGCGTGTGTCGACCCGCCGCACCGTGATCAGTCGGGGCAGGGCCGCCCCGCGTGCCCACGGCCTGTGCCTAGGCCTCGGCGGCCTCGGCCGCTGCCATCGCGGCGCCGGCGATCCCGGCCTGGTTCTCCAGCTGGGCCGGCACGATCTCTGCACGGATGTCGATCAGGGGCAGGAACTTCGCCGACTTCCGGCTGATCCCACCGCCCACCACGATCAGGTCCGGGGAGAACAGGAAGTCCAGGTGGGAGTAGAAGCGCTGCAACCGGGGCGCCCACTGCTTGTAGGACAGTCCCTCGCGCTCCTTGGCCGCCGACGAAGCGCGCTTCTCGGCGATCTCGCCGTCGATCTCGAGGTGGCCGAACTCGGTGTTGGGCAGCAGCTTGCCGTCCAGGAACACCGCGCTGCCGATGCCGGTACCCAGCGTGGTGACGATCACGACCCCGTCGCGGCCCTTGGCCACCCCGAAGTCGATCTCGGCCAGGCCGGCGGCGTCCGCGTCGTTGAGCAGGGTCACCGGCCGCCCGGCGCGCTCGGTGAGCAGCGCCTGGAAGTCCAGGTCGAGCCAATGCGGTCCGAGGTTGGCTGCCGAGTGCAGCACTCCGTGCTTGACGATCCCGGGGAACGTGCAGCCGAACGGTCCGTCCCACTCCGCCTTGGCCACCACATCGAGGACGGCCTGCACGACCTCGTCGACGTCGTAGGACCTGGGCGTCGAGATCTTCACCCGTTCGCTGGCCAGCTCGCCGGTGGCCAGGTCCACCCGGGCGCCCTTGATGCCGCTGCCGCCGATGTCCACGCCGAATCCGATTGCATCCATGCCCGGATCGTAGGCGCCGAACCGGGTGGATCGCAGGCTGTGCGAGCACGCATCTGAGCGGGGGGTCACGCAGGGTTCGCGCGCAGTTGACCCGATCGGGTGAACCACTGCGCCGCAGCGCCACCGGGGGTCGGCCGGTACCGCACCATGGGTCAACGAGGAGGTTCGGGATGTCGATGCTCGACGAGGTGGGCACAGGCCGGTTGGCCACGGCGACCAGCGACGTGGGTGCGGCGCGCGAACGTGCCCGCAGCCATCGGCTGGGCCGGATCGGCGCGCTCCTGGCGCTGCCCCTGATCTGGTTGTGGTGGCGGATCATCGACGGTCGCCCGTTCGACCCCACGGCCCTGGCGCTGCCCCAGATCGACCCGTTCCTGCTGATCGTCGGGGTCTTCTTCGGGGTGATGATCTTCTCGGTGGTCGGGGTGACCCTGATCGCCGGGCGCTCGCCGCATGTGACCTACCGCCCGGAGCAGATCGACGTCGGACTGGCCGACGTGCGCGGCATCGACCTGGTCAAGGCCGACGTCATACGCTCACTGAACCTGTTCCTGGCCAACCGGTCGTTCCGCGCCGAGATGGGTGGCACGCCGCGTCGGGGCCTGCTCTTCGAGGGCCCGCCCGGCACCGGCAAGACGCACCTGGCCAAGGCCATGGCCGCCGAGGCGGGGGTGCCGTTCCTGTTCGTGTCGGCCACCAGCTTCCAGTCGATGTACTACGGCGCCACCGCGCGCAAGATCCGCTCCTACTTCAAGGCGCTGCGCAAGGCCGCGCGCCAGGAGGGTGGGGCGATCGGGTTCATCGAGGAGATCGACGCGATCGCGATGGCACGCTCCGGGGTGGGCTCGTCGGCCACCCCCGTGGCTGCGGCGAACCTGACCGGACCGTTGTGCTGCGGAGGCTTGATCGGGCTGCCGGCCACCTCGCTCGGCTCGACAGCCGCGGCCGGTTCGGGCACCGTCACTTCCGCGATGATCTCCGAGGGCACCGGCGGCGTGGTCAACGAACTGCTCGTGCAGATGCAGTCCTTCGACACGCCGGACGGTTGGCAGAAGGCGCAGTCCTGGTTCGTCGACCGGATCAACCTGGTGCTTCCCGTGCACCGGCAGCTGCGTCGGCCCGTCCCGGCGCCGGCCACCATCCTGCTGATCGCGGCGACGAACCGCGCGGACAACCTCGACCCGGCGCTGCTGCGTCCTGGACGTTTCGACCGGCGGCTCTCCTTCGACCCGCCCACCCGCGCGGGCCGCCTCGAACTGCTCGGGCACTTCCTGGACCGCAAGGCGCACACGGTCGAGCTCGACGATCCTGACGTTCGCGCGGGCATCGCGGCAGTCACCCAGGGCTACACGCCGGTGATGATCGAGCACCTGCTCGACGAGGCGCTGGTCAACGCCCTGCGCCGCGGTGACCACGCCATGACCCGCGCCGATGTGGAGTCCGCGCGCCTGACCGAGGAGATCGGCATGGGCCAGCCGGTGGCCTACACCGCCCACGAGACTCGACTGATCGCCACGCACGAGTCCGGGCACGCGACGATGGCGCACCTCGTGGCCCCGCATCGCCGGCTGGAGGTCCTGAGCATCATCAAGCGCCGCGACGCCCTGGGGATGCTGGCCCACGGCGACAGCGAGGACGTCTTCACCCGGTCGCGCTCGGAGATGCTGGCGCTGATCCAGATCGCGATGGGCGGCCAGGTGGCCGAGGAATTGTTCTTCGGCGACGTGTCGACCGGGCCCGGCGGGGACCTGGCCTACGCCACCACAGTGGCCGCGCAGATGGTCGGGGCGGTCGGGATGGGCGGCTCGCTGGTGAGCCTGGCGGCGGTGCAGAACGGTGCGCTGGCCGACTCCAACCTGGTGGGCCGGGTCCTGTCCGATCCCGCCGGGCGGGCTGCGGTGGAGGCCATCCTGTCTGACCAGAAGCAGGTCGCCCGGGAGCTGCTGGGCGCCAACCGGCACATCGTCGAGGCCCTGCGTGATGCCCTGATCTCCCGGCACGAACTGGTCGGTCGGGAGATCCGCGACGTCATCTTCTCCGCCGACCCGCAGGTCGACCTGCGGGTGCCCGCGCCGCTGCGCTGAGCCCGGTGCTGCTGCTGGTCTCGAGCGTCGCTGGGTCTCGATCGAGCCGGGCCGGCCCGTGAGTGGCATGCCAGCGAGCACATCGCTCGTGCGATCACCGTGCCCGTCTTCGAGCACCGGCCGGAGCCGGACTGGGCGGGGGAGAGCCGAGCGGCATCAGACGGGGCCGAGCCGGGTGCGGCCGGGGCGGCTCGGGCTTTTGGTCCGAGTCGTCCGCGGTGCGCCGACTTGTGGTTGAAAGGACGCTGGGCTGCGCGGGGCTCAGCGGGGTTCGCGCTCCGCGTGGTCGAAAGGCCAGACGGGGCCCTGCTGGGTTCGACCGCAACTCGGCGGACCAGTTCCGTGGTGGCGTGCGAAGGTGCCCTATCGACCGCATCTCGGCGAATCGTCCCGGACTGGGTTCGCACGCCCAGTCCGGGTGCGCATGCTCAGTCCGACCCCGGCGACGAGGTCTTCGGCCCAGCGCTACTCAGGACTGCGATGCGACCGGTGGGCCACATACCAGTTCAGCGCGCGGTGCGGCCTTCGATCGCGGCCGCGAGCCGGGCCATGAGCTCGGCCGCGTGGCGGCGGATGTCTCGCATGCCCCACCGGATCACCAGGAACCCCATCCGTTCCAGAGCCTCCTGCCGCAGCTTCTCCCAGGCCAGCACATCCGGGCTGACGTACTTGCTCAGCCCATCCGCCTCTCCGATCAATCGGGCCTGCGCCCAGAGGAAGTCGGGGTAGAAGTCCCCCTCGGCGGTGCTGATCCGCACCTGCATCTGTGGCAATGGGAGGCCGTGGCGGACCATCTCGCCGAAGCTCGAGGACTCGAAGGGCGATTCCCGGCGCGGGTCCATCCACGGCAGCAGCTCGGCGAGGTGGGTGGCGGTGCGGTGCGTCGCTGCGGCGGGGACGGCGTCCAGGATCGGCTGGCGGGCTGCGGCCAGACTCGTGGCCTTCTGGTAGTTGTCGCGCAGCCGTCGGGAACCGACGCGTTCGATCAGGGTCTGGCGTGCTGCAGCATCCAAGGTGATCAGCGCCGAGGGCAGTGGCTGCGTCGCCGCCACGTCCACCGCCGTGCGTGCTCGTGTGGTGACCACGAGGCCGCTGGGATGCGGGGCGCGGTGGCTCGCGGGCAGGTCGCGCACGGTGATCCTGAGTCGGGGATCACGCAGGGACCGGACCCCCGCCCCGGGTGCAGCGATGAACGACGGGGGTTCCAGCGCGGCAGCGTGCGGATCATCGAGTGGCAGTCCCCAGGCCAGGGCCGCGGTCTCGTGGCTCGCGATGATTCGAGGTCGCAGCAGTTGCTGGGCGCGGGCGTGCATCAGGTGCAGGCCCTCGTCATCCGTGGGCAGCGCATCGGCGTTGACGAACACCCCCCGGCCCAACACGACGACTCGCTCGCGGGCCACAGCGGTGCGCAGCGCCGCGCGGGTCACACCCAGGGGCTCGACATCCTCGGGCGTGAACGGTGTCTTGGGCGGTTCCCATCGGATCGTGTTCGGCACGGGCATACCATGCCGACCGATCTCAGGATCTGGAACCCCTTCGCGGTCGATCTGTGGACGGAGGTCCGCGTCTGCCTGGAGCCGGTTACCGATCCGTTGCGCCCAGGTCAGCCCGAAGCGTGGCTGCCCCGGCGTCTCGAGGCTCGACCTGCTGAAGGTGCCCGCTCCCGGGCGGGCGGGCAATCGCTCGGTCCTGAGGTCACGCGTCCGTGCCTCGCACGGCGGGCTTCGAGTCGGGGGCACACGCAGCTGCGCCCGGCAGATCGCGGACGGCGTGCCGCTGTCATCGTGGGTGCTCGGCGTTTGCCGGACTGCCGACTTGTGGTGCAAAGATGGCCAGTGCGGGGCCGGGAGGGAGGCATCCGCGCTTCGCGTGGTCGAAAGACCGCTAGGCGCGAGCCGGGGTTCAACCACAAGTCGGCGCACCGACTCGACGGTGAGGCCAACCAAGGCCCTATCAACCACAAGTCGGCGACCCAAGAGGGCAGTACTGGGCCACGCGCGTCAGTCGACGCGGACGACTCCGCGCGGGGTCAGCAGGGTCACCGCAGCCAGCCCGGGGCCGGACGGGTCGTTCTCGTCGAGCCAAGTGACGTTCACCTCGTCGAGGGGGTGGTGAGCAGGTTCGCCCAGCCAGGTGCACACCCGATCCGGCGAGCCGGCGATGTCCAGTTGGGCGATCCGCACGTCCGAACCGCCGGCGGAGGGGTGCTCGTCGTTGTCGCTGAGCCAGTGCACGAAGAACGGCAGCTGCGCGTCGGTCATGGTGTCCAGCACGCCGATCTGCTGCCAGCACAGGTCGTAGCCGTCCGGGCGAACACGGTGCCCGGAGACCGCCTTGCGGCCCAACCGCGTCTCCACCGCCGCCATGTTGCTCACCGAGACGACCCAGCTCAGCCAGCCGCCCCCCTGGTCGGCGCGGGCGCGCACCGCCTGCCCGAACGGGGCGGTGTACGCAGCCGGATGCTCGAGGGCGGCCACGACCTCGATGTAGGTGCCCCCGGCAAGGGGCAGGATGAAGTTGCGGGTGCCGAAGCGCGGGTGCAGGCCGCCGTCGGTGAACGTGGCTCCCAGGGCGGCGCCGATGCGCTGGACCGTGTCGGCCAGGTGCCCGACAGGTGCGGCGTACGAGACGTGATCCAGGCGCATGTCCCCATCGAACACTGCCGCCGCACCGCGACGTGCACCGCCCCCCGGATCAGGCCCAGCGGCCCTTGACGTGCAGCCGCGGTCGTGGGATGTAGATACCCGCCCGGGTACAGTGCACACGCAGCCGGGGCGGGGTCGATCGGCACCGGGAGTTCCCCGTCGCTAGGGTGGCGGCACGATGGATGTCCCGGCTCAGGGAGGATCTCGATGGGTGACGCGAAGCTGATCCACGACGACGGCGAGATTGTGTTCCCCGAACTCGAGGCCACCGACGGCGAGCGGGGCTGGGACACCGGACTGCTGCTCAAGGAGACCGGCCACGTCGCCTACGACCCGGGGTTCGTGAACACCGCGTCCTGCGAGTCGTCGATCACCTACATCGACGGTGACGCGGGGATCCTGCGCTACCGCGGCTACCCGATCGAGCAGCTCGCCGCGCACTCCAGCTTCACCGAGGTCAGCTACCTGCTGATCTACGGCGAGCTGCCGACGCCCCGGCAGCTGCGCGACTTCAAGTCCAACATCAGCGAGCACACGATGCTCCACGAGGACCTGCGCCGGTTCTTCGACGGGTTCCCCCGCGACGCGCATCCGATGCCGGTGCTCAGCTCGGCGGTGTCCGCGCTGTCGACGTTCTACCAGGACTCGTTGGACCCGTTCGATCCCCAGCAGGTGCACATCTCCACGGTGCGGCTGCTGGCCAAGCTGCCGACCATCGCCGCGTACGCGCACAAGAAGTCCGTGGGCCAGCCGTTCCTCTACCCGGACAACTCCAAGAGCCTGACCGAGAACTTCCTGCGCATGACGTTCGGCGTGCCGACCGAGGAGTACGTCGCCGACCCGGTGGTCGTCAAGACGCTGGACACGCTGTTCATCCTGCACGCCGATCACGAGCAGAACTGCTCCACCTCGACCGTGCGCCTGGTCGGCTCGTCGCACGCCAACATGTTCGCCAGCGTCTCGGCGGGCATCAACGCGTTGTTCGGCCCGCTGCACGGCGGGGCCAACCAGGCGGTCCTGGAGATGCTGAACCGGATCCACGCCGACGGGTTGAACGCCGCGGACTTCGTGGCCCAGGTCAAGGACCGCCAGGCCGGCAGCAAGCTGATGGGGTTCGGCCACCGGGTCTACAAGAACTACGACCCCCGCGCGGCGATCGTGAAGGCGGCGGCCTACGACGTGTTCGAGAAGCTGGGCGTCAACGACCCGCTTCTCGACATCGCGATCGAGCTCGAGCAGATCGCCCTGGCCGACGAGTTCTTCGCCTCGCGCAAGCTGTACCCGAACGTCGACTTCTACACCGGCCTGATCTACAAGGCGATCGGGTTCCCGACCCGGATGTTCACGGTGCTCTTCGCCCTGGGTCGGCTGCCGGGCTGGATCGCCCAGTGGCGGGAGATGATGGCCGACCCGGCGACCCGGATCGGTCGGCCGCGCCAGGTCTACGTCGGTCGCCCGGAGCGACCCCTTCCGCGGGCGATGCCCATTCCGCGGCACTGAGCGGCGGCGGCGAGCCCGGCAAGGTCAGCCGACAGGGACTCTCCCGGCGTCGTCCCCGAGCGGAGCAGCACTTGGCCGCGGCCGACAGGAGTCGCATCCCGCCCCGACAGCTCCCCGCCCGCTCTCAGCCGGCCAGGCGCTGCGCGCCCGCGGCTACCCGTTCGTCGGTGGCCGTGAGCGCCACCCGCACG
>JBAVKQ010000233.1:0-24858 GCA_049688395.1 Candidatus Nanopelagicales bacterium | reverse complement strand
CGTGACGACGAGTTCAGCCAGTGGTTCATCGCGCAGGCGAACGCAGCGCACGGGATGGACCTGTCCCAGCCGATGGCCGAAGCCCCGTCCCGGCTCATCCTCGACACCGAGGGGTGAACGGGGCGCGGGGTCACCCACACGGTTCTGCGGCATCGCCCGGGTCGCGGAGGTGTCCGACATGATCCGAAGGAGCGTGCCAGGCCCGGCGAGCAACTTCGAACCGCTTGACTCCTGGGTTCCGAGCACTCTGGGCGCGTGGTTCGTGCCTGCGGCAATCCAGTTCGACGACCGCGATCCCTTGCTAGGTGTGATGTCGGGGGAGGTTGTTCGTTGCGGGGCGGTGGGTCGGGCTGACAGGTGAAGGCCGAATAGGTGAAGGCTCGCGAGCCGGCCAACGGCGTTGGGGTCAGGCACCGGGTGGCCTCAGGGGCAACCGCAGGGTGAACGTTGAGCCCAGGCCCAGACCGCGGCTCGCGGCAGTCAGCTCCCCGCCATGTCGTCGGGCGATGCTGCGGGCGATCGTGAGGCCAATCCCTGTGCCACCCGGCCGGCTGCGGTCAGCTCTGTAGAACCGTTCGAAGACCCCCTCAATCTGCTCTAGGTTGAGTCCGGCGCCGTCGTCGCTGACCTGCACTAGTCCTTCGTGGCCTTCACGTCGGCCTACCACACAGACCGCTCCTCCGCTGGGGGTGTAGGCGAGCGCGTTGGCCATGAGATTCGTGATGACTTGGACGAGGCGATCGTGGTCACCGCGCACCGGCAAGGGCTCGTTCAGTTCGGTTTCGAGGTGTAGCCCCTGGCCCACTATCTGGGGGGCGAGGCGACTGCTGACCTCTCGAGCGATCGTGTTGAGGTCTACCTGCTCGACGTGGAAGGTGTCGGCGCCTTCTTCTGCTCTGGACAAGGCGCTCAGGTCGTCCGCAAGCCGCTTCATTCGACGCACTTCTCTCCCAGCGGTGCCCAGGACCTCGTCGTCGGCGACGAACACGCCGTCGAGCAGTCCTTCGATGTATCCCTCAAGAGTGGTCAGCGGGCTCCTAAGTTCGTGTGCTACTTCCGAGATCAGCCGAGTTCGCCGGCGCTCGGTCTCCTCAAGGGCACGCCCCAAGGCGTTGACGTCCTCGGCGAGGGCGGCGAGCTCAGGCTCGGCGGGCAGGTCTATTTGCTCGTGGTAAGAGCCGGAGGCCATCCGCTGGCTAGCTCGGCGGATCTCCTTGATCGGGGCGAGCAGCCGCTTGGTCGCAAAAGCGCTGACCGTAGTCGCGGCCACGGCGCTGACGGCCACCGCGATGAGGAGTGCGGGGCGGATGGCTGCGTCGAACGCCCGGTCGAGATCGGCCCCGGCCAGCTCAGGGCCCTCCGGCGTGGGTTGGAGCAGAACTTCGTCCTGCCACCAGTTTCCTGCCCGGGAACCGGGGGTGAGGCCAAGCCCCACCAACTTCTGGTCGAAGAACAGGGTGGCCAGGTACTGCCCCACGAAGAGCATTGTCAGGGCCCCGACGAGAATGACGACTAGATGCAGAAGCAAGAAGCGCGTGCGCAGGGAGCGGAACCACTTCATCGTCGTGGCAAGAACTTGTAGCCGACGCCACGGACCGTCCCGACAAAGCGAGGCGCCGTGGCGTCGTCGCCCAGCGCCTTGCGCAGATTTGCTACATGTACGTCGATAACCCGATCGACTCCGAAATAGTCCCAACCCCACACGCGTTGAAGGAGTTGTTCGCGGGTGAAGACCCGCCCGGGGGCCGACGCCAGCGTGGCGAGTAGGTCGAACTCCAATGCGCTCAGTACCACGGCCCCGCCGTCGACTTGAACTTCTCTGCCCGCGACGTCAATGACCAGACCTGCATAGTTCACCGCCTGGTCCGCTGACCCGGTATCTCCTCGTTGGGTCCGGCGCAACACGGCCCCAATCCGGGCGATCAGCTCCCGGGGACTGAACGGCTTGACGACGTAGTCGTCTGCACCGAGTCGTAGACCAACGACACGATCGGTCTCTTCCGAGCGGGCGGTGAGCATGATGACCGGCACATTGGAAACTCGCCGTAGCTCTGCAAGTACGTCGAATCCGTCTCGCCCGGGAAGACCAACATCTAGGAGAACAAGTTCTGGGGAGCTGCGGCGGGCCACTTCGAGCGCGGCATTCCCGTCGGCGGCTTCCAAGGCTTCATACCCTTCTGCGCGACAGTATGACGCGAGCATCCGACGCACCTCAGGCTCGTCGTCGACGATGAGGATGCGCCGCTTGGCGGAGCTCACGGCTCCATCCGTAGCCAGGGTGCAGGACGGGGGGGCCCCCAGATCGGTCGATGCGAGATCCACATGGGGGAGTTCCTCCGGTTCGGCGGTCGGTTCTTATTGTCCCTCGCCCCCGCCGGCGAAGATACGTATTGCCGGTTCTGGCGCCATCAGGGTGGAGCGCCGGCGTCAAGCGCCCCACCCCGCAGAACCTGGCAATTCAGCTCCGGAGCGTCGGAATCCGTGGAACGCGCGGGTTACAGACTCTTCACAGTGGCTGCAGGACCACTTGACGTTGCTGGTGAAGAGTGACGACAACATCCGCAGCGAAAGGAACCAGCACGATGGAGACCATGAAGATCAACCGCGGTGCCCGGGAAAGAAGCGAGGACCCGCAGATGATGCCCGGGCCGGTGGAGGGGCAGCGTGACCTTGTCACAGTCGACACCACTTGGGGCGAGTTGCAGCCGATGGAGGTAGCCCCGGGCGTACGGACGATCGGTGAGCTGGAGCTCATCGAGCTCGCTGCCGAAGGCGTCCCCTTGGTCGACGTGCGCATCGACGACTTCGAGGTCGCGACGCTGCCCGGCGCTGTCCATATGCCTTACGGAGCCGTCGTCGACCACTGCGAGGAGCTCGATGTACACGACCGCGTGATCTTCTTCTGCAACGGACCTCAATGTCCGCAATCTCCCACAGCGATCGACATGCTCCTCGAGGAAGAGTTCCCAGCCGACAAGATCCTCTACTACCGAGGCGGTATGCACGACTGGATGACGCTTGGCTTCCCGACAGAGCCGGGCAAGCCAAGAACAGTGCTCGATAATCTGTGAGGTAACCGCGGGCGCCGATGGGCAACAGATGTCGAGCATCGGCGCCCCCCGCTGGCCGGCCGCGGCGGTGCCAGTGCCGGCCAGGCGTCAACGCGGACTATGCCCGTTGCGCTGGGAAGCAGTGCGTTAGACACCGTTGCCGCTCAATCCGCCGGCCCTGGTGACGTGTGAGCCGGTCCCCTCCGGTGCGATCCGCGCGGTGAACCCGTCGATGGCCGCCCTCCCCGTTGACCTTGAGCTCTCCCGGGTGGCGACCCGCAGGCCGCCCCGCTGGTCGGTAGCATCGCCCACGACTAGCTGCACCCGGTCGGAGTAGCGGCGCAGGCGTCGCTCGGCCTTGCCAATCACTTGGGGGCCAGGTCGACCGGCCTGGCCCAAATTCCCGCCTCGGCCCGGTGCCTTGTTCCGACCCGCAGCCAATCTCAACGGGAAAGGACCCGTCGCCAGCGGAACTCCGAGTCGGCGCAGGGTGGGCCGCCCGAAGCTGCGCCGCCCGGCGGGCCGGGTTGACGGAGCACCCACGTCTCGGTCCGGTTCGTCAACATCGCGCACTCGTCTGCCGCCGCACGAACTCAGCATCCTGAGTGGATGGCACCCGAGATTGACGATCTATCTGGCCGAAGGGTTATCATCGATACATGACGATGATACAAGGGGAGCGGGAGGCGTTGGCCCCGGCAACGGCGCTATTTCGCGGGTTGGCCGACCCGGTGCGATTGGCGATCCTGCGGCAGTTGGCATCGGGGGAGGCACGGGTGGTGGACCTGGAGCGCCGACTCGGGTTGGCGCAGTCCACGGTGTCGGCGCACCTCGGGTGCCTTCGCGAATGCGGCCTGGTGGAGGACCGGGCGGTGGGCCGGCAGTCGTTCTACTCGCTGACCCGCCCGGAGCTGATGGACCTGCTCGCTTGGGCCGAGACCCCGCTGGCCGCTACCGGGCAGGCGGTGGCGCTCTGCCCCAGCTACGGTACCTCGACGGCCAAGAGGGAGACCCGATGAGTACGGCCTGTGGCTGCGGCGACGACGAGCCGCGCGACAACGACGACGACGGCGAGCTGGGGGCGCGCGAGCCGGAGCGGTTGTGGGAGGTCAGCGAGCTGCGGTTCGCCGCGGCCGCCGGCTTCTTCCTGCTGGCCGGCTTCATTGCGGACCTCAACGACGCCTCAGGGGCCGTGGTGACCGGCCTGAATGCCGTTGCGCTCGCGCTAGGCGCATGGACGTTCGTGCCTAGCACGCTCAAGCGGCTGGCCAGGGGCAGGATCGGCGTCGGCACCCTGATGACGATCGCCGCCGTCGGCGCGGTCATCCTCGGTGAGGTTGCCGAGGCCGCAGCGCTGGCCTTCCTCTACTCGATCAGCGAGGGCCTGGGGGAGTACGCCGTGGCCCGCACCCGCCGCGGCCTTCGCGCGCTGCTCTCCCTGGTCCCGGCCGAGGCCACCATCCTCCGCGACGGCGCCCAGGTCACCGTTACCCCCGCAGAGCTCGCGATCGGCGACCTGCTCCTGGTCCGCCCCGGCGAACGGGTCACCACCGACGGCGTCATCCGCACCGGGCGCACCGCCCTGGACGTCTCAGCCCTCACCGGCGAGTCCGTACCGGTCGAAGCCGGCCCAGGCGACACCGACTACGCCGGCTCGATCAACGGCACCGGAGTACTCGAGGTCGCGGTCACCACCACCGCCGAGGACGACTCCCTGGCCCGGATCGTCAACATCGTCGAGGCCGAGCAGTCCCGCAAGGGCAACGCCCAGCGCCTGGCCGACCGCAGATCATGGTCCTGGCCGCCGTCATCGCTATCGTCGGCAGCCTGCTCGGCGACCCGGTGACCTGGATCGAGCGGGCCCTGGTGGTTCTGGTCGCCGCCGCCCTGGAGTCCCGAAGCGAGCACCGGCAACTGCCGCTCGCCGGCGAACTGGACTCTGCCCTCGCAGCCATCGAGCACGCGCCGTCCTGTCGAGACGAGATGACGAAGCGCGTCGACACCGAAGAAGCGAAGGAGACATGGACTTGATCACCTCCGCCTTGCAGGGGATTGGCCTGTTCCTAGTCACCAACATCGACGACATCATCGTTCTGTCCCTGTTCTTCGCACGCGGAGCCGGGCAACGAGGTACCACGACCAAGATCGTCATCGGGCAATACCTCGGGTTCGGTGGCATCCTTCTCGCCTCAGTCGCGGTGACCTTCGGAGCGGGGCTGTTCCTGCCCGACGACGCCATCCCGTACTTCGGCCTCATCCCACTGCTGCTGGGGGGATACGCCGCCTGGCAGGTGTGGCGCAACGGTGGCGACGACGACGATAGCGTCGCCGACAGGCCGATCAGCGCCCTCACCGTGGCCGCAGTCACCTTCGCCAACGGTGGGGACAACATCGGGGTCTATGTGCCGGTGTTCCTCGCGGTCGGCACCGGCGCCCTCGTGGCCTATTGCGTCGTGTTCTTGGCTCTGGTCGTCGTTCTCGTCCTTGCCGCCAAGTTCGTGGCCACCCGCAAGCCGATCGCACAGGTGCTGGAGCGCTGGGAGCACATCTTGTTCCCGCTTGTCCTCATCGTGCTTGGCCTCGTCATCCTGATCGAGGGCGGCGCGTTCGGCCTGTGACCGCCCGGCGAGCCACCGCGCCCGCCGCAGACAGGATCATGCGGCCGTCCTCCCTGGGTTGGTGAGAGTCGCGGGACGCGGCTTGGCCGGCTCAGCTTGGTCGCGTACACCCCGTCCGAGAGGGGTTGTCGCCCTCTGGCCCGGCGCAAGGACCGAGCGAGGTATCGCCGCTATCGGTGCGCACGCCATCCGCCAAGGCGACGCAGCCTCGGGAGTCCGCATCGGGCGGCCGCCGCGGTCGCAGTGATGACAGCGGTGACACCTACCAAGGAAAGGACTTGTCGGATCAGCGAGCCATAGCGCACTGCGGGCGTCTGCGCGTCGATCAGGGGTTCCTGAGCCAGGAACTCAACGGATGTGTCTCACCTCAGCCTGACGCACGAGGTCTCGCCGCGCAGTCGCGCTTGTACACCGACGCCAAGCGGCTCCACGACACTCGCGTCCTTACGGTCGTCGCGCTGGCAGCGATCACGATCACAGTGGCGCTCGCGTTCCCTGAGGCCAGGACCGCAGTCGGCACCATTGGCGGTGCTGTCACGTTCTTCTGGTCCGTGCTCGGCGGCGGACGCGAGAAGCGGTGCCGCAGGCAGGCGGCCTTTGTCCAGGAAGAGTTCGACACCTACGTGTTCGACATCCCGTGGAACGCCATGGCGGCCGATCACCCGCCCCCGACGCTCATCGCCGAAGCCGCAGCTCGCTACAGAGGCAACCGGGCGAAGGATTGGTGGCTCATCACTGGACCGGTCGCTTGCCCTCTCGACACCCTGATCTGCCAGCGCAGCAACCTCGGCTGGGGGGCTTCGATCCACTGGCTGTATGCAGCCATCCTTACGGGAGCACTCGTCGTCATCGTCCTTTCCGGGGTCGCCGTCGGCCTCATCGCTAACCTCACGACAACCGACGCTCTGGCCGCCCTGGTCGTTCCGCTCCTCGGCCCCGCCCGCGAACTCATCGAAATGATACTGCGTGCAACTGGCCCCGCCCCGTGAGATCCGGCTCGACATAAGGAGCGCACATCGAGCCCGACTCCCAGGTACCCGCTACCTCTGGCTCGAGGTGCTACCGCCCCGAAGCCACTCAGCACAACGGTGAGCGAAACGGGTCTCGCAGTCAGATTGTAGACATCCCACGCTCTGACTCGTTACAAGGGGGCTGGTCGGTAGCGGGTGCTCCCCGCTGGCGAGAGGGCTGCTTGCCCGTGCCTGGGGCGGGCCGGCCACGGTGAACACCTTGGGCGGCGCGTACGCCGTGCTCGCCTACGTGTCCCAGCAGGCCGTGGGGGTCTACGTGTGGATCACGCAAACGGACGTGGTCACCGGCCTCGGCCTGGCTGAGACCACTCCGGGCCCGCTGATCATGGTCGTGCAGTTCGTCGGCTTCCTCGCCGCCTACAACCATGCCGGCGCCCTGCCACCCCGGCTGGCCGGGATGATCGGGGCGTGCCTCACAGAGTGGGTCACGTTCCTGCCGTGCTTCTTCTTCTTCTTCATCCTCATCGGCGCCCCCTACGTCGAACGACTGCGCCACTCCCTTGCCCGGCGCCACGCCCTGGCCGGCATCGGCGCCGCCGTCGGCGGCGTGATCGTGAACCTGGCCGTGTGGTTCGCCCTGAGCACCGCTTTCGGCACCGACACCATCACTGGATGGGGACCAGTCCATGTGTGGGTCCCGGACTGGTCCACCGTCCAGTGGTCGTCGTTGGCGATCACCGCGCTGGCCGTTGTCCTGGTGTTCCCTTCAGGGTCCCCACTCTGCGCGTTCTGGCCATCTGCCCACCGCCGGCGTCGCCGGCGCCCTCACTGGACTCACCTGAGCAACCCCAACTCACCGGAGAGCCACCCGAAACCTGGTGATGCGGGGCCTTTCGGACGGTGCGGGGTGCACCGGACTGGCGCCAGCGCTGGGTGCTGCGGGCCTACTCCGTGACTGTGCGGGACTGGCGGAAGCCCTTGGCCGGCCGGTCTGCTCTCTATCGGGCATGCGTGCCCACCTGACTGCCCGGCACGTCGTCGGTGCCAAGGTCAGGGGTGACGAACTCGAGGCAGTAGAACCAGCCGCGCCAGACGTCCGACACCGTGACCTCGTGCATGCCGTCGGGGACTTCGGCCAGGGGGGCGCTCACGGGTGGGCGCCCCTGCCGGAACGTGGAACGGAAGCCGGGCAGGGTGCGCTCGTAGCCTCGTGCGGCGCGTTCGTTCTCGTCGACGACCACGACGCGGGTGCTCGGCTTGGCGACTCTGGCCATCTCGGCCAGCGCTTGGGCCTTGTCGTCGAAGAAGTTGATCCCGCCGATGTGCAGCACGGCGTCGAAGGTGGCGTCCCGGAACGGCAGCGCCTCAGCGCTGGCCAGGTACAGCGGGACTGGCCAGCCTCGGCGGCGGACCAGGGCTCGGCAGCGCCGCAGCTGGCCGATCGAGATGTCCAGGCCGTGGACCTCGCCGACGTCGGGGCGGGCCAGCAGCACGGGCAGGTTCGACCCGGGGCCGATCGACACCTCGAGGACCCGACCGCCGCGCGGGTCCAGCCGATCCAGGACCTGGCGGCGGCCCTGGCCCTCCGACATGCCGATCAGGGCGAAGCCGGACCGGGTGAACGCGGGGTAGAACCAGGAGAACCAGTCGTACAGGTGGGCGAACCGCCGGTCCAACGGGCCGCGCTCCTGCGAATCGATGAAGTGCACGATCCCGTCGCGGACCGGGAAGGAGCGCGGTCACGCCGGGCACCGCCACTCCGGGGCCCCGCCGGCCCAGTCCAGGGGCCCGTGGCAGCGCGGGCACGCCAGCAGCTCGGGGGCGTCCGGCACCGGGACGACCTGGCCGTCACCGGTCCCGGGCCCTGCGCGGTGGGTGCGTGCGGCACGGCCCGCGACCGTGGCCGTGGCGGCCGCTGCCGCGATGGCCGCAGCGGTGATTGCTGCTCGGGCGATCCGCATGGTCACTCCTCTCCAGATCTGCGTTCACGGGACCTTCGCTGTCCGGTCGGCGATCGCGCCCGCTGCGACGGTGCCGGCGCCGGCGAGCACCAGCAGGATCAGCACCTGCGCGGTCGACGGCCACGCCAGGTAGGGATGGCCGAATGCCCAGAACACCGACAGCTTGTTGAGCCAGTTCGGCCACTGCAGGGTGGGCACGAGCCAGGCGAGCAGGTAGGAGGCGCCGACGAGCACGGCCATGACGGTGACGGCCAGTGGCCGGCGGACGAGGGCCACGACGATCGCGGCGACGGCCGCGAGCGCGGCGCCGAACAGCACGCCGACGGCGGCCAGGCGGGCCACGGCGGCCGGGTCCAGGGGGCTGCCGACCGAGGCGGCGCCGATTCCCAGGCCGGTCAGGGCCCCGGCGATGATGACGGCCACCCCGATGCTGGTAGCCGCGAGCCGGCCTCGGACGAGCATCGGCCAGGTGACGGGTGCGGACAGGATCATCTCGACCCGCCCGTGGGCGAGGTCGGCGACCCAGCCGGAGGCCTGGGTGATCACGTAGGCCGCGATCACCGGGGTGAAGAACTCCCCGGCGAACGACCAGTAGGTGTCCTGCGCTGAGGTGCTGCCCGTCGCGCCGGCCAGCGCGGAGGCGAAGTGGAACTGGTTCCAGTAGTCCATCACCTGTGGCTGCAGTGCGGCGAACATCGCGGTGAAGGCCCCGACGCACCCGGCCCACACCACCATTCCGACCCCGTTGCGACGGATGCTGGCCGCGGCGACCGAGCCGAGCATCCGGTGGGCGATCCGGTCGGCGGCGCGGGTGGCCGGCCGGCCCTCCACCCCGCCGACGGCGTTCCTGGACCGGACCCACAGCGGTGCGGCGTAGTCGCGGGCGCTGAACGCCCAGGCGGCCAGCGCCAGCATGACGACCGCCAGCAGGACCAGCATGGCCGTGGCGGGAAGGTCCAGGCCGTGGCCGGGCACGAGGGCGCGGGACTGGTTGGCCCAGTGGAACGGCGAGCCGACCCGCACGAACCCCAGCGGGCCGAGGTCGTCCTCGAGGTTGGTCGCCAGGTACAGGACACACAGCAGGATCGAGCCGATGCCCCCGGCAGCCCGGACGCTGCCCACCAGCTGGGACAGCAGCATCCCCAGGGCGTACCCGGCGAAGGCGACCAGCCCGGAGGTCCCCATCGTGATCAGCGACCCGCCGAGGTCGGGCTCGTTCCCAGCAGCGACCCCGGCGGCCAGGCCCATCCCGATCCCCAGGCCGATGAGGGCCGCCACGATGGCGAACCCGATCGCCCGGTCACGCACCACTGCTGCCCTCGGGGGCCCGGTGGCCAGGACCTCCTCGAGCCCGCCCCGCTCCTCGGTGCCGCGGATGTCCCGGGCCCCCTGCACGAGGCCGTAGATGGCCAGGAACAGGTTGAACAGCATGACGTTGTGGTAGGTGAGGTAGCCCCCGAGGGTGTCCAACCGTTCCGCCGGCCAGCGCAGCAGCCGCATCGCCTCGGCCGCGGCGGACACGCTGGCAGCCAGGGAGGCCGGCCCGCCCGGGAAGTCCTGCATCTCCGCGGCCAGCGCGGCGGCCATGCCGAGCATCGCCAGCCCGCCGCCCACGATCCACGCCAATGCCCCCACCCGGTGGGCGCGCAGCGTGTCGCGCACCAACGAGCCGTGCTGGGACCACCGCGGCGCACGGCGCCTTGCCGCGGCATGGCCGTCGGTCCCCGGGCTATGTGCGGGACGCACCAGCGAACTCAGTGACGAACACCTCCTCCAGCGACAGCTCCCGGCTGTCCAACTCGGTCACGCCCCAGCCGGACAGCAACGACAGCAGCGGCCCGACATCGCCGTGCACCGTGCACCTGGCAAGCCGACCGTCGACGGCCGCGTCGGACACCCCCGGAACCGCAGCCAGGTCGCCAGACTCACCGGGGTCGCGTACCAGCGCCTCGACCCGGTGCACACGGACCGTGCGCAGCTGCTCCATCGAGCCCACCCTCAGCAGCCGGCCGTCGCGGATCAGCCCGATCCGGTCGCAGATGAGCTCCACCTCGGCAAGCACGTGCGAGCTGAGCAGCACCGTGGCCCCACCGGCGGCCGCGTCCGCCACCAGGGCCCGGAACTCCCGCTGGACCAGGGGGTCCAGGCCCAGGGTCGGCTCGTCGAGGATCAGCACCTCCGGGGCGTGCATGAACGCCTGCACGAGGTGGACCTTCTGCTTGTTTCCGTGCGACAGCGACTGGTAGCGCCGACCCAGATCCAGGTCCAGCCGCTCGGCCAGGGCTGCGATCCGGGCCCGATCCACACCCCCGCGCAGCCCCGCGAGCAGGCCCACCACGTACCCCGCCGTCACCCCCGGGAACGCCGGCAGCTCGCCGGGCAGGTACCCCACCCGGCGCTTGATCGCGCGGCTGTCACGCCGGGAATCCAGGCCCAGGATCGACGCCGTCCCGCGGTCGGGGCGGATCAGGTCCATCAGTAGCCGGATCGTCGTCGTCTTCCCGGCCCCGTTCGGTCCGACGAAACCGAACACCTCGCCCCGGCTAATGTCCAAGTCCAGGTCGAACAGCCCGTGGCCCTGCCTGTAGTCCTTGGTCAACCCTCGGCACACCACCACACTCGAGTCGAGGGGGGCCTGCACTGGCACGCTCACCACCTCCCCGACCTCTCCCCGGGCGCCGCCCCAGGGCCTCACACCAATCCTCGCCCCACCCCTGGGCCGGCCGGCAGAGGCGAACGGCCCTGCCGGCGCGTCCCGCGGCTCGCCCGACGGGCACACCCCGGCAGACACGACGCCCACCCCCGGGGAGGGCGGCATGCGCATCTCCGATTTCGCAGCCGGGCCGCACCAACCCCAACGCGGTCCCCTTCTACGAGCGAGTCGGCCCGTTCCCGCCCTCCGCGGCCCGCCAATGCCGCCCGGGGGCTCGCGGGCGGCTGTCGCTGCTCGTGGTCGCGACCACCTGATTCCCCCCTCCGATCCCGACTCACCGAACGGCAGCTCGGCTCAGTTACGCGCCACGGCCCCGGGCGGGGTCCGGTGTCAGGGCTGGGATCCCCTGCCAGGTGGCGCCGGGGGTGACGGTGCGGATCGCGATGTAGGCGGCCCGTGGGTCGGCGAGGGTGGCCTCGACGTACGGCCCGGTCGGGGTGACCGCGACCATGCTGCGGTCGGCCAGCCACGCGTGGGCCTCGGCCACGAGGGCGCGGTCTCCGGTCAGGTAGGGCCAGTTGGGCTCCCAGGACACGGTGCGCCCATCGGGAAGGGTTGCCCGCATCGTGTCCACGCCGTCCAAGATACGCCGGTCGGCCCCGAGGCCATCGACGCCGGGGCGGTCGGGTTCCTGCTCAGGGACGCCGACCCCGCGACGCTCAGCGAGGCCATCAGGGCTGCCCACCGGGGCGAGGCACCGCTGGACCCCCGGGCGGCCCTGGCCCTCATCGAGCGGCGCAAGGAGCCGACATCCGCCGGCGCCGTCGAGTTGACCCCACGGGAGCGTGAGGTCCTGCAACTGGTCGGGCAGGGGCTGTCCAACCGGCTTGTCGCCCGACGCCTGGGTATCTCGGAGAAGACCGTCAAGACCCACCCGACCAGCGTGTTCACCACGATCGGGGTGACCGACCGGGTCCAGGCCGCCCTATGGTGGCAGGCCCATCAGGACGACTGAACCTGACCCTGTCAGGCCCGACCAGGCTACACCGGTGGGCATGGCATCCGCACGCTGGTCCGCAATGGTCCTAGGACTTTGATCCGATGGTGGACCAGACCTCGGCCCACGCAGACTCCTTGATGTCAGCACAACCACCACTACCGAGGAGAACGTTCATGAACACCGCAACCACGATCACCCGCTTGGGCGCGACCACCGCAGCCCTGGTGCTGCTCACCGGGGCGGCCCTGGCCGGACCCGCATCGGCCAAGGACGGCGCCGACGACAACCCCAGCAGCATCAGCGACGACAGCACGAACCGCACCACCACCGATGACAACCCGAGCAGCATCAGCGACGACAGCACGAACCGCCGCGCCACCGACGACACCCCCGGGGCGAGCAGCGATGACAGCACCAACCGGGCCTCGTCGAAGTCCCAGGCCCGCAAGGTCAAGCGAGGAAGCTGCACGGCGGCCACGGACTGGAAGCTCAAGGCCAAGCCGCGCGACGGGCGCATGGAGGTCGAGTTCGAGGTCGACTCCAACCGCATCGGGCAGCGGTGGACCTACACCCTGCGCCACGACGGGACCGTGAAGGCCTCGGGAACCCGGACCACGCGGGCGCCCAGCGGGTCGTTCAGCGTCGAGCGGCGCCTGCCCAACGCACCCGGGGTGCACACGTTCAGCGCCACCGCCACCAACGTGAGCACCGGCGAGACCTGCCAGGCCAGCCTGAAGATCTGAGCACCGCCGAGCCCCATGACGACCAACCGACCGGGTGTTGTGGGTGACGTGAGCCCGTCGCCAGGGGTCCGAACCCGAACGCGTGACACCGGTTCGACACCGCACACCAGGGCGTGGTCGTGGGGTCCTAGGACTTTGGTCCAATGGTGGGTCGCCCGGGGCGGCAGCACACTGAGGGCTCAGAGCACCGAAGTCAGGGGACACGATGAGACCTGGCGCTGACTACCTCCACCACGAGCTACAACGACTCGAAAGTCAGCCCGGGCACCACCTACAGGTACCGGCTCATCGCCTCCGACGCGACCGCGTCGACCCCCTCGAACACGGCCGTCGTGACGGCTCGGCGGTAACCGGTCGGCCCGGTGGCATGCCCAGGACCGCGTTGGAGAATCACGGGCGGCGCATCACATCGGCAACGTTGACACCAGCGGCTAGCAGCCCCGACCGGAGTGGACGTCGCGCCCCGGCTGGTCCTGGCCTCGATGGGCAGTCGGCCGCATGTCCGGGTCCCACCGACCACCCCGGCAGCGGAGGCTACCTGTCCACCCTGACCGCCAACCCCGACGTGAAGGGCACGGTGGGCCCGGGTGCCCCCTGGTTACCTGGTGACTGTGAGGGTTCGGCGGAAGCCGGGGTCGCGCTCCCCGGGTTTGCATGCGAGCTCGACGGTGCCTGCTTCGAGTGCGGCGTTGAGGTTTCGGGTCATGCTGCGCCCTCTGGGCGGCGATGAACCCGGCCACGGCTACCGGCTCCGTTGTGACCTGCTCAGGGCAGGGCCGCGAGCCGCCCGGATCTAGCGTCGCACGCGGCGGGCCGGCTGGGTCGGGTCAGCCCGCTGCGCGACGGCCACGGGCGGCCGGAGCCGGAAGTGCGTCGAGCATCGCGGTCCGCCCCGCGCGCATGAACTCCGGCCACTCGGCAGTGTCGACGAACTGCTCATAGAACCCGGTGCCGGCCACCTTTCGGTAGGGCACTGGCTCGACGAGCACGGTGTCGGTGGCTTGCCGGAGCCGGGCGAGGTTCTCCCGGGCGAGCTGTACCTGCTGCGAGGTTCGCACCTGGGAGGCGGCGGTCACGATGCTGAGTGGTCGGTGCTGCCAGCCCGTCACGTCCTCGCCCTCGAAGTTGTGGGGGTAGAAGCAGTTCACGGCGATGGCCGCCGCGACCGGCGGCTCGAGGTCGAGTACCGGGTGCACCGGGAAGATGTCCACAATGCCGCCGTCGCACCACGACAGCCCGTCGAGGGTCACCGGCTGCACGAACAGCGGCAGCGAGACCGCCATCCTGATCGCGCGGGCCACCGGCAGGTCCGGGTAGGTGCTTGGCCCCAGGTAGTCGACGCGGTTGTGCTCGACGTTCCACACCGGGGCATACGTCGGGACGGCGAGCTGCCCCAGGGTGAGGTCCCCGAGGTGTCGCCGGTAGAACGCCTCGATGCGCTCGCCGCGGAGCAGGCCGGCCCATCCCCCGCCGAGGGTCGGCAGCAGACGTGCGAGCTCACGCCAGCCCGGGTCGATGTACTCCCGTGGTTCCATCGAGGCGGTCAGCTCGGCGACCTCCTCGGCGCTCATCCCGGCGCCGAGCGGGAAGCCGAAGAGCGCGCCGCCCGAGCAGACCGAGTAGACCGAGACGCTGATGCCGGTCTCCTCGAGTGCTCGCGCCACCCCGACCAGGGAGGCCAGCGCGCCGCTGCCGCCGGTAGCGACCACGGCGACCCGGCCGCCGCTGCCGGACAGCACCGGCTCGGCGGTCGGCGGGAACACGATGGACGGGTGAGGGTGCCGGTCGAACGGCATCGGTAGCAGCCCGCGGCGTGCGGTGTCGACGAACCGCAGGTCCTTCGCGACGGCCGTCGCGAAGTCGCGGGCGCGGACGACGGCGTCGAAGTACTGGCGCATTCGGAAGACGTCGAGTGCGACGTCGAGCGGGCTACGAGCCGGGGCACGGTCGGGGGTGGTCATGTCCGGTCACCTCCGGTTCCATGCTCGCGTGGGCGAGGCCACCCGTGCCAGAGGCGAACGCCCGCCTCCGGCAGCCGAAAGTCCGCCTCAGGTGGCCGCCGAGCCCCGTGACCCTGGGTTCGCCCAGTCGCTGGAGCTCATTCCCGGCGTGTCGCGCACGCTCGCGGCGTCGTACGCCGCCTGGCCCGCACCAAGGACGCCTGCGGGTCGGTGGCATCGCCCACGGCCAGCCGCACCCGGACGGAGTCGCGGCGCAGGCGTCGCTCGGCCTTGCCGATCATTGTGGGGTCCAGGTCGACGGCGTCGACTTGCCCGGCCCCGGAATTCTCCAGAATCAGCCTGGTGCCGTAACCGGCTCCGCAGCCGATCTCCACGGCACGGGACCCCGCCGGTAGCGGACCGCCGAGTCGGCGCCGGGTGGGCGCTCCTACCCGCGTTGCAGCGCCCGGCGGGCCGTGTTGTCGACCACCCACGCCTGGGTCCTGGTTCATCAACATCGCGCACGCCTCGCGCGCTGCCCGGGTTCAGCATCTTTCTGGGTGGATGGCACCCTGGTGTGACGATCTATCTGGGGATCGAGGTATCATCGAGATATGGCGATGATGCAGGAGGAGCGGGTGACGTTGGCCCCGGCAACGGCGCTGTTTCGCGGGTTGGCCGATCCGGTGCGGCTGGCGATTGTGCGGCAGTTGGCATCGGGGGAGGCGCGGGTGGTGGACCTGGAGCGCCGACTCGGGTTGGCGCAGTCCACCGTGTCGGCGCACCTGGGGTGCCTGCGCGAATGCGGCCTGGTCGAGTACCGAGCGGTGGGCCGGCAGTCCTTCTATTCGCTGACCCGCCCGGAGTTGATGGATCTGCTCGCTTCGGCCGAGACCCTGCTGGCCACAACCGGGCAGGCGGTCGCTCTGTGCCCCACCTACGGCACCTCGACGGCCACGAGGGGGACCCGATGAGTACGGCGTGCGGCTGCGGCGAGGACGAGCCCCGCAACGACGAAGGCGAGGTGGACGAGCGCGAGCCCGAACGGTTGTGGGAGGTCAGCGAACTGCGGTTCGCCGCGGCCGCCGGACTCTTCCTGCTGGCCGGCTTCGTTGCGGACCTCGCCGACGCCTCGGGGTCCCTGGTGACCGGGTTGTACGCCGTCGCGCTGGCCCTGGGGGCCTGGACGTTCGTGCCCGGCACGTTGCGGCTGCTGGCCAAGGGGAAGATTGGCGTGGGCACCCTGATGACCATCGCCGCCGTCGGCGCGGTCGCTCTTGGCGAGGTTGCCGAGGCTGCGGCTCTTGCCTTCCTGTACTCCATCAGCGAGGGCCTGGAGGAATACGCGGTGGTCCGCACCCGCCGTGGCCTGCGGGCCCTGCTCTCCCTGGTCCCGGCCGAGGCGACCGTCCTGCGGGCCGGCGGACAGGTCACCGTGGCGCCCGCGGAGCTCGTCGTCGGCGACCTGCTGCTGGTCAGGTCCGGTGAACGGGTCGCCACCGACGGAGTGATCCGCACCGGCCGCACCGCCCTGGACGTCTCCGCCCTCACCGGCGAGTCGGTGCCGGTCGAGGCCGGGCCCGGCGACACCGTCTACGCCGGCTCCATCAACGGCACCGGAGTGCTCGAGGTCGAGGTCACCACCACCGCCGAGGACAACTCCTTGGCCCGGATCGTGAACATCGTCGAGGCCGAGCAGTCCCGCAAGGGCACCGCCCAACGACTGGCGGACCGCATCGCCCAGCCGCTGGTGCCCGGGATCATGGTCCTCGCCGCCGTGATTGCCATCACCGGCAGCCTGCTCGGCGACCCCGAGACGTGGATCGAACGCGCCCTGGTCGTCCTGGTCGCCGCCTCCCCCTGTGCGCTGGCCATCTCGGTGCCGGTCACCGTGGTGGCTGCGATCGGTGCCGCCAGCCGCATCGGCGCCCTGGTCAAGGGCGGTGCCGCGCTGGAGGCGCTGGGCCGGATCCGGATCGTCGCCCTGGACAAGACCGGGACCCTGACCCGCAACCAACCCGCCGTGGTCGAGGTCGCGACCGCCGCTGGCTTCTCCCGTGAGCAGGTCCTCGACGTCGCCGCCGCGCTGGAGTCCCGCAGCGAGCACCCCTTGGCCCGCGCCATCCTGGCCGCCGCCCCCGAACACGCGGATGCCGAGGATGTCGAGGCGGTCACCGGGGCTGGCCTGACCGGCACCGTGGCCGGCCGCCGCGCCCGGCTCGGTCGACCGGGCTGGATCGCCGCCGGCGACCTCGCCGAACACGTCGCCGCCATGCAGCACGCTGGCGCCACGGCGGTCCTAGTCGAGCTCGACGGGGTCGTTATCGGTGCCGTCGCCGTCCGCGACGACCTGCGCGACGAAGCGGCTGAAGTGGTCGCCATGCTCCGCGAGAGCGGCTACCAGATCGCGATGCTGACCGGTGACAACCACCGGACCGCCGCCGGGCTGGCTGCCCAGGCAGGCATCACCGATGTGCACGCCGAGCTCCGCCCCGAAGACAAGTCGACCATCATCCACCGGCTTCGCGGGAGCGCACCGACCGCGATGGTCGGCGACGGCGTGAACGACGCCCCGGCGCTGGCTACCGCGGATGTGGGCATCGCGATGGGAGCCATGGGCTCGGACGTGGCCATCGAGACCGCCGATGTCGCCCTAATGGGCGAGGACCTGCGTCACCTGCCGCAGACCCTGGCCCACGCCCGTCGCGCTCGGTCGATCATGCTGCAGAATGTCGGCCTCTCCCTGGGCCTCATCGCCATCTTGATCCCGCTCGCGGCCCTGGGCGCCCTTGGGCTGGCCGCGGTAGTCCTTGTGCACGAGCTGGCCGAGATCTTCGTGATCGGCAACGGCGTCCGTGCGGGACAGACGTCCGGGGTGCTCGCGGCCAACGCTCACGCATCGACGCGCGAGCCCGTCCACAACAGCGCAGCCGCGTGAAAGCGGCGAACAGCGACGCGACCGCATCAGTACTGGGTCGACGGGCCTGGATCCTCGGCCTGGCGGGCGCACTCACGGGCCTGTGTTTGGCGGTCAAGGTCATCGCCGACCGAACCCTGGCGGCGCATCCGGTCGACCTCGGGCCGCTGGACCTTCGACTCGCCTTCAACCCTGGCGTCGCGTTCAGTCTCGGCGAGCGCCTACCCAGCGCAGCCATCGTGGCCTCGACCGCCGCGATCACCCTCGGGGTGTTCGTCTTCGCGTGGCGCAACGCCCGGGCTCTCACCACGGTGGGTGCTGTGGGATTCGCCGCTGTCCTGGCGGGTGCCCTGTCTAATCTCGCGGACCGCGCCTCCGACGGCGTCGTCACCGACTACTTCCACACCGGCTGGTATCCGACGTTCAACCTCCCTGACGTCCTCATCACCATCGGTGCCGTCCTGATCCTGCTCAGCACACTTCGCCAGGGCGACCGCGACAAGATGGCAGACACGGAGCAGCGTCCGGCGTGCTGACCACCATCGCGACCGCCGTCAGGCTCTTCGCTGCCACCAAACCTCGACGACATCGTGATCCTGACGGTGCTGTTCGTCCCCTCCACCGCCTGGTCGGCGGCATCCCCGTGGGGGCAGCGTTCGGCCAGACCGCGTTTAACGTGATGGCCGGCGGGCGCACCCGGTGGGCGGTGATCCTCAGCGGGCTGTGGATGCTGGTCTTCGTCATCGCCCTGGGACCCGTCTGTCCGCGGTGCCGACGAACCTGACCTTCGCCAAGGCCCTCGAGGCCTACGCCGAGCAGATCGCCGGATCCGGCGGCTCCCTGAGCGTGTGCGGGCTGCAACCAGCCACCATCACCCAACTCCGAGCCGCAGGACTGCCCGACTCGATCACCCTGATCGCCCAAGGCGACGAGACCGACGGCTCCCTTGCTGCCGCCTACGACCGAGCCGGCGCCTGGTGACACAGTCGGGACAGCAGCAAACCCCGTAGGGAGTCTGAGCGTCACCGTGGATGGGCGATGAAGCAGCCCCGGCTTCTCCCTCGCGCCACCGACGTCGGGCTACCCGCGGGGACATCGGACTGCGGCGCCGCAAGTCGACCTGCCCATTGCGCCTATCGCGCACGTTGGGGCAGGCATCGCAGTGCCACTCGAATCGGTTGTTTGGTCGACGGGGCCACCGGACTCAAGTCGGTAGCGGGTTCGTGACCGCCACGGTGCGGCGTGCGGGTGGTGCATCCATCACCTGGCCCGTTGGCTGGGGGTCGGGCTCCGGCCTTCCGGGCCGCGGGCAGCAGGGTCTGGGTGTCTGTCGTTTTCGGCGCGACCCCGGATATCGGCGGGCTCCTGGTGGCCCCAGAGTCCAGCCGGGCTGGTCGACCACGCCGGCGATGCTTTGCGGTGGCCTGGCACAGACTGACGGTGGCCCCGGCTTCGGCCGCGTTGGGACCACACCATGTGCGCGTGCCAAACGAGGATGGTCACGCCGAGTAGGAGGTAGGCCGAGGCCAGCGCCTGCTGCAGGGGGTTGTGGTCGTCCGCTACTATCAAGGTTTCCAAAGAATCTAAAGGAGTGCGAAGGTGGCGGGGAATCCGTTCAAGCCAACCGCGGGCGCGACGCCTCCGCTGCTTGTCGGACGCGATGACACCCTGGAGGAGTTCACCGAGTCCGTCGACGATGGCCCGGGTGCGCCCGCCCGTCTGGCATTGTTCACCGGGCCGCGGGGGATCGGCAAGACGGTGATGCTCACCGAGGTGGCCGATCTGGCAGGGCGGCGGGGGTGGGCGACCCTGTCGGAGACCGCGACGCCGGGGCTGATCGGTCGGCTGACCCACGCGGCCAGCGCCGCCCTGGGTGAGCTCGACCCGGCCACGGCCCCGGGCAGGTCGCTAACCGGGGTCAGCCTCCCCGGTGTCGGGGGAGGGTTGACTTTCTCGGCGCGCCCGGTCGCGGCGGTGGCGTGGCGCACCGAGGTCGGCCGCCTGCTCGACGTCCTGGAACGAAACGGCACCGGCCTGCTTATCACCGTCGACGAGGTCCACCGTGCCGCCCGCGAGGACCTTCGTGACCTGGCCGCGACCATGCAGCACCTCGTGCGCGAGGACCGCAACGTGGCCCTCGCCGTGGCGGGGCTGCCCTCGGCGGTCTCGGACCTGCTCAACGACGACGTGCTGACCTTCCTGCGCCGGGCGACGCCGTTCGCCCTCGACGACGTCCCCCTGGACGCGGTGCGCGACGCCCTCCGCGCGACGATCACCCACGAGGGGCGCAGCATCGCCGAGGACGCGCTGACCGCGGCCACGGACGCCACCGGCGGGTACCCGTTCATGATCCAACTGGTCGGCTACCACGTGTGGCGAAAGGCCACCGGGCAGCGCATCGACCTAGCCGCCGTGCACGCCGGCATCCCGGCAGCCCGCAAACGTCTGGGCTCCACCGTGCACGCCTCCGCCTTGGCCGACCTGTCCGCGGTCGACCGCACCTACCTGCTGGCCATGTCCCAGGACGATGGGGAGTCCTCCACCGGCGAGATCGCCCGCCGGCTGCACGAAACCGCCCACTACGCCAGCGTCTACCGGGCCCGGCTCATCGCCGCCGGCGTCATCGAACCCACCCGCCGCGGCTACGTCGACTTCGCGATCCCATACCTCCGTGAGTACCTCCGCGAGCACGCCGCCCGCTACGAGATGGCCAAACGCCACCACGAACACCGACCCCCTCGCCGGTGAGGGAACCCGCCGGTCAGATCGACGGGTGGCCCTAGCGTTCCTCCATGCGGAGTGGCTAGGACGCGGGCCGACGACCATCGTGCATCCCGATGTCCGGCCCGGGCGTGACACGCACTCACGGCGACTCAGCGCGACCGGCGACCGGCCCGGCTAGCGCCACCGCCGGCAGCGATACGCCATAGGGAGGCGCTAGCAGCCCAGAAGGACGCGGCTCCACAAGGGCGTGGGGAATCGTCGATGAGTCTCTCCGCCGAGGGCTGAGGGCTCACCACGATGTGAAGGTCGTCGAAGCTTGGGCCGCGGTTCACCGCCCAGTTGGAGTCTGCGACTGGGCGACGAGCCGGATCGGCATGCCGAGCAGGGGCAACGCGATCCCGTGGCCTCGATCGTGTCGAGTGCGCAACCCCGCCTCAAGGTTCTCACCGAAGGTGATCGGCTGGCTACAGAATCGCCCCTGTACAGACCACTCAGGTAAGCCTAATCTCACCCGGAGGCCTCACCAGCCTGATCGGAGGTCCGCCCTGCCACCCAATGGGGTCATCGCCGAATCGAGAAGGGAAGTCTGGGGATGCGCAGATTCGTAGCACTAGCAGGAACAGCCGCGTTCATCGCGGTTGGGTTGATTGCGCCACCGGCGATCGCTGCCCCGTCCAGCGCGCCGGCCTACACGTGCACAGGTGGTGAGTTCCCAGATGACATGGTGCACATCCCCGCCGGGAACTACGCCAGCATCACCATCGCCGGTGCGTGCGACGTGGAGCCCGGTGGCGTGTACAGCATCGTTGGGAACCTCAACGTTCTGGCGGGTGCCGTGTTCGACGCGCAGAGCGCGCCCTCCACCATCACCGTCGGGCGCAACGTCACCGGGGCCGCCGGGTCACTGGTCGGCCTTGGGTGCCAGCCGAACCCACCCGATGGCCCCTCCGCGCATCCGTGCGAAGCGAATCCCACAGGGTCCTCCACGATCACGGTCAACGGCAACGTCAGCATCACCGATGCCTCCGCCGCCCTGCTCAACGGGATCACCGTCAAAGGCAACGTCACGATCACCGGCGGAGGGAGCCCGTTCATCCCGTGGTCGATCAAGAACAACACGATCGACGGCAACCTGACGGTGTCTGACCTGGCGGTTACGTGGGTCGGCGCCCTGTTCAACACGGTCGGCAAGAACCTGAGCCTCACGAACATCACCATCACCGATGTTGCGGAGGAAGGTGGCTCTCTTGACGTCTACGTGGTCCGCAACACCATCGGGCGGAACCTCAACTGCTCGGGACTCTCCGGAGCCGCGTCGTATGGCATCATCGTCGCCCGCAACTCGACTGGCCAGTGCGCGTGATGGCCTGACTCGATCCGACGCCCGTCACCCGTGACCTTACGTGGGTGACGGGCTCGCGATGAGCACCTCGGCGTGGACGTTCGGCTGCACCCGCACTCGGACGAGTTCGAGCGATCCACATCCGAGCAACACGCCTTCAGGACGAGCTGAGAGGCTCCATCCGAATATCGGGTGGAGCCCCTCGTCGTGACGGGGCAAGGAGCCATCATCCTCGCAGCGGGAGGTGCGCATGTTCGCAGCGGGGGCGACCCGCGGTTGCCCCCTTCCGCCGCCGATCGTCGCGGTACCGCCTTCAGGCTGAGCAGGTCGGTACCCTCCTGGGAGCCGCGGGAAGGGGGAGTGATGAGAGTTCTTCGGGTTTCGTTCGTAGGCACGAGAACGAACGACTTCGACGCCACGGTGGGGTTCTTTCGTGAGGTGCTCGGATTGGAGACAGCGTTCGCTCATTCAGGCTGGGTCGGTTATCACTTGCCTTCGGGTGATCGGGATCTGCTGGAGGTGTTCGGCCGTCCCTACGTTGACAGGCGAGTGGTGCCCGAAGAGTTCGAGAGCGGAGTTCTGATCGCCCTGGCTGTTGACGATGTTGTCAAGGCGAGGGAGGAGCTCGCCGCGGCCGATATCGAGTTGATCGGGGACATGGTGTGGGCGAACGAGCTGACTGGCAACCCCGCGGATGAGGGCTGGGGATGGTGCTTCTTCCGTGCACCGGACGGGAATGTCTACGTCCTGCAGCAGGACGGCCTGACGAGGCCGGGGTGACCGGGGCCCACCCCTGCCCGAGCTCCCTCGAGGCAGGGAGCCAGCGTCATCCCGCTGCGAGTCGCGCACCTTGGGCCAGGCATTGCCCCGCGAGATCAGGGGCTGTGGCGTTGAACGGTTCTCCGTCTGAACCCGGCTGAGGTGAGGATCGGGTGGCCAAGTCAGGAGCACTTGTTGCGGTGTCTTGGTCCCGAAGGCTTGGGGGCAGCCAGGAGGAGAGCTGTTCGGCTGATCCCAAACACGAAGCCGAAGGGCAGGGCGAAGCCAGTCCAGAACGCCACCTCGACTGGGAGAAGCCCGTGGCTCAGAGTTGTCGACCGTGGCCAGTTCCGCCAGAGCGCCAGGGCGAGCCCGACCTCGGCGCCGCAGACGGCTACGAACCCGGCCAGCAGGGGCAGGCTGGTCTCGATGCCGACTGCCTCCAAGGGTCCATCGCCGTATGTTGGGAAACCACCGAACGTCCAGACGTCCCCGGTCTGCGCGAAGTAGCGCAGGCCGCATAGGCCGGGGATGCCGAAGCCGAGCCCGGCGGACGCCGCCAGCGCAGCTGCCCAGGCACGCGGTGGTCGGTTCCTCACGAGGGTGCCTCTCTTCCCGGGCGTGCCCGGCGCATGCCGGTCCGGTCACGTCACATCTGCTCGACCGAGGTCCGGGGAGGGACCTCCGTCGGTTGGCCCTCGAGCAGCGCCTTGAGCCGCTGGTCGTCGCGGCGGCTGTCGCGATCCAGGATCCGGGCCAGCACCGGTTCCACCAGACGCAGCGGGCCGGCCGCGGCGAATTCCATCCGGCAGGTCACTCGGCTCCGCGCCCCGATCGGGACCACCTGATAGCTGGCCCGACCGCTGATCCAGCCCTCCGGGATCTCGAACCCGATCCGCCGGGGCGGGTCATAGTCGGTTATCCGGTTGCGTGAGGCCAGCGTCCGCCCGGCGAAGCGCCGCTCGAACACGTGCTCGCTGCCGACCCGGACGGGTCCCGGAGTCGTGCGGCGCACGGAGTGCAGCCCTGCCTGCCATCGCGGAGCGTTGGTCATGTCCGCCACGAAGGCGAACACCTCGGACGCGCCACGATCGATCTCTACCACGCTCTCCACGACGAACACCATGACCTCCCTCGGTGAGTAGAGTGGGCAACTAGAGCGTCACTTTAGTCAGGAGCACTATGCTGCTGCCCGTGACCGATGTCAAGACCCCGACCCGCCGCGACCGCGCCGCTCGAACCCGCCGGGCGATCCTCGACGCCGCGCACGCGGAGTTCCTCGAACGCGGCTATCACGGTGCGACCATCACCGCGATCGCCTCCCGCGCCGGAGTCGCCCCCCAGACCGTGTACTTCGTGTTCCACACCAAAGCCGAACTGATCAGCGCGGTCATCGACGACCAGGTCCTGGGACCCGAAACGCCTACCCTCCCGCAGGACTCACCCTGGTGGGCCGAAATGCTTGCCGCGCCCACCGCCACCACCGCGCTCGAGCAGTTCGTCCACGGCGCCGCACCCCTGCTGGACCGTGCGGCACCGGTCTCCGAAGTGGTCCGCGCCGCCGCCCTCACCGACGACGAGGTCCGCGCGATCCACGACCACCACGACCGGATGCAGATCGCCGGCTACCGCCAGGTCATCGACATCGTCCATGGCAAGGGACCCCTGCACGCCGCCCTTACCCCCGAGACCGCCACCCACGTCCTGCTCACACTCTGCGGGGACAGCGTCTGGGTCCAACTCACCGCCCGAGGCTGGACCCCCGACCAGGTGACCCAATGGCTCGCCGCAACCGTCCCCGCCTCGATCCTCCAGCTCCCCTGACCCGCCTGGCAGGGCACGAGAGAAGGCAAGCCCCACCCACGTCCTACCGGCACGGGACGCGTGCATGTAGATGCCCGATATCTTCTGCGTTGTTCCTTGAGACGAGAGGTAGGTCACACGGGATGAGTTTGTGACACAACGGCCACGTTGGTTACCGTGGAGAAGTCCCTCCATCCGGTGGGATAGGGCGGACGGCGCCGAATCCCGTTCACGTCACGCCCTCCAGCGCCTGGCCACCGGCCAGCAACGCACTGAGAACGGGAGCGGGGGACCCACGATTCGTGGTCCCACGTCGACAGGCGTGAGTCCTTGGGGTGAAGCCGCGAGAGCGGCCGGGTGCTCCCCACCCGAACCCG
>JBAVKQ010000232.1:0-3821 GCA_049688395.1 Candidatus Nanopelagicales bacterium | reverse complement strand
CCGCTGGAGCGCAGGCTCACCGCGGCGCAGGCCGACTGCCGGCCGCAGACGCGCGCAGGTCCGCAGCCTCGCCGGTGCCGGCGTGCCGTGGCGGCTCCGGGACCACCTCATCGGCGGGCGGTCGTGGGCGCTGGGCCTGTGGCTGGGCCTGGGCCTGGGGCTGCGCTGCGGGCACCGGTGCCGATCCGGGCTGGGCGGGCTGACCCGGCTGGGCGTACAGCGTCCCGTAGTGCAGCTCCCGGGTCTCGCGCAGCGTACGGATCCCGATCGTGCGCAGGCTCGAGATCTGGTCGGCGATGATCCCGAGGGCGAACATCTGCACCGCGGAGATCGCCAGGACCGCGCCGAGGATGATCGACTGGGTGTGCCCGGTCGCCCGGCCCTCGCGCACGAAGTCGGCCATGAACGGGGTCCACGCCAGCAGCGCGCCCAGACCCAGCACACCGGCCAGGCTCCAGAAGAACTTCAGCGGCGAGTAGTAGGACAGCACCCGGAACAGGGCCAGGGAGTTGCGCCGCACGTAGCCCCACATCGAGCCGAACAGCCGGCTCGGACGCACCGATGCGTTGCGCGTCACCGGCACGTTGACCAGCGCCATCCGCAGGTTCCCGGCCTGGATCAGCGACTCGAGCGTGTAGGTGTAGGGCGTGGTGATCACCAGCGACAGGGCTGCGGCCCTGGAGTAGGCGCGGAACCCGCTGGTCGCATCGGCCACCGACAGCCCCGAGATCGAGCGCACGACCCTGGTTCCAGCACCCTGCAGGACGCGCTTGACCGCGCTGAACTCCGAGACCCGGCCCGTCTGCCGGTCACCGACGACGATGTCTGCATCGCCGGTCAGGATCGGGGCCACCAGGGCGGGAATGCAGGAGGAGTCGTACTGGTTGTCGGCGTCGGTGTTGACGACCACGTCGGCACCGCGGCGCAGCGACTCCTCGATGCCGTAGGAGAAGGCCGCGGCCAGGCCGCGGTTGCGCGGGAAGCCGATCACGTGGTCCACGCCATGGGCCCGGGCCACCGTTCGGGTGTCGTCGGTGGAGCCGTCGTCGATCACCAACCACTCGACGGTCTCGAACCCGGGCACCGCCCGCGGGAGGGTGGCCAGGGTCGCGGGCAGGTGGTCGGCCTCGTTCAGGCAGGGGATCTGGATGATGAGTTTCACGAGATCTCCCCGGCACGGGCACGGGCCGCGGGGCGCGGGTGCATGGGCCACAGGATACGGCGCGGGCCGCGGGTTCCCTTACTCGTTGATCGGCGCCGGCCGCGCATTCAGACTCGGGGACCGGCCGGGGCCGCGCGTTCCCTACTCGTTGATCGGCGCGGACCGGCGGGCGCGGACCGACCGGGCGGCTCCCGGGACCCCGAGCACGAGGGCCAGGACCACGTCGACCACGAGCAGGACCAGCCGGGAGACCAGGCTGACCGTCAGGGCCGCCGGTGCCCCGATCGAGCCGGCGAGCGCGGCCACGAGGACCCCTTCGCGCACGCCGGCTCCGGCGGGCAGCGGCACCACGACCAGTCCGGCGACGAAGGCCAGCGCGAACGCACCGATCGTGGGCGCGAGGTCGCCGACGCCGGCGCCCAGCGGTCGGGCCAGCAGCCAGGCGTGGGCACCGAGGAACACCCAGCAGACCAGCGTCCAGGCCATCGCGGCCGCCAGGTCCCGACCGGGCAGGGCGATGTCCGGCGCGACCCGGCCCGCCCGGGCGAACGCCCAGGCCAGGCCCCGGTTGAGCCAGCCGGGGCGCCCGAGGGCCACGCCGATCGCGACCGCCACGAGGACCATGACCGACGCGGGGCCCCGACCCTGGTCGCCGCCCAGCAGCGCCAGCAGGCCCATCACCCCACCGGTGGCCACCGCGATCAGCAGGGCCACCAGGTAGCTGACCAGCATGGTGCCGCGCGCGATCCCGCGTCGCGCACCGAGTTCGGCCTGGATGGCCGCGGTCCATACCGCCCCCGGCACGTACTTGCCCAGCTGGCCGGCGGCGAACATGGTCATCGCGGGGTGCACCGCCACCGGCGCCCCCAGCCCGCGCAGGACGACCCGCCAGGCCATCCCCGAGCTGAGCACGCCCAGTGCGCCCGCCACGCCGGAGGCGAGCAGGTCCACCCAGGACAACGACGCCAGGTCGGCGCGCACGGCCTGAGCGTTGCCGACCACGGCCACCACGAGGAACACCGCGACCAGGCCGACCAGCAGCACCGACAGCCACCGGCTGCCGCGACCCAGGTGCATCGACGCCGGCACGGGGTCCGCCGACTCGCCGGCCGGATCGACCGGATGGGGCGGCGGCTGGCTCACCTGGGCGCGCGTCCCACCAGCACCAACCCGGTGCCGCGGTCCGGGCGACGACGCTGCAGCCACACCCCGGGTGCCGAGGCCAGCGCAGTGACCGGCCCGGACCACGACGGAGGCTGCAGGAACGAGCTGCTCTGCTCGGTGGCGGCTGCCACCACGCCCTCCACCTCGCCCTGAGCATCGGCCTGGGCATCGGCCTGGGCATCGGCCTGGGCGCGTGCCCGGTCAGCCCGGGCCAGCCGACGGGCAGCGACCGTGTTGCGGGCACGCTCGAGCAGGTAGCCCATCGGGTACCCGATGTGCGTCACCGCGACGTCGACCAGGCCGACCTCCCGGGCCATCGCGGCCAGCTGCTCGGCGCTGTAGCGGCGGAAGTGCCCCGCGATCTCGTCGGCGGCCCCCATCCGGTCCGGGCCGGCGGGGGTGGAGATCAGCAGCATGCCCCCGGGGGCCACCCGAACCGCCCACTGGGCCAAGGCGAGGGCATCGTCCTCGATGTGCTCGATCACCTCGAAGGCGCACACCAGGTCGAAACGCTCGTCCTGGCCGAGCTCGTCCATCGTGGCCACCAGCCGACCGGGGCTGCCCAAAGCACTCAGCCGCGCGTGCGTGATCGCCCGGGTCCGGTCGGAGAGCTCGACGCCGGTGTAGGCCCGACCTGGCGCGAGCCGGCAGGCCGCCGCGCCCTCGCCGGGCCCGATCTCCAGGACGCTGCGGACCTCGGCGCCGGCCAGCGCGCGGGAGATCACGTCCCAGCGCAGGTGCGCGTTGAAGGTCAGCGGGGGCAGGGCGGGCCGACGTCTGGGTGCCCGGGCCAGCCGGGCGTCCAGAGCCCCGGTGGCCGACTCGGGCGTGAACTGGTCGGCTGCTTCGCGGGCACGATCACGGGCCACTGTGAGGGACTCCTTGTCCGAGGCGAGGTGGGCCAGCGCGTCGGCCAGGGCAGGTGGGTCCCCGGGCGCGACGCGCACGACGGCCGCTCCGAGGGTACCGGCTGCCGGGGTGTCGCCGGTGACGACCGCGCACCCGGCGGCCATGCCCTGGTAGACCTTGGTCGGCACGACGCGCTGGGCCTTGGGGCCGGTACCGAAGATGCCCAGGCAGACGTCGTGCGCGGCGACGAGGCCGGGCAGCTCGGCGGGCGCGACCCAGTCCAGCCAGTGCACGTTCGGGTTCGAGTGGGCCAGGGCCCGGGTCTCCTGGAGGTCCTGCCCGTGACCGACCATCGTGAACTCGATGGGCGCCTCGCCCAGCAGGGCCAGCGCCCGACCGATCGTGGGGGCCCCCTGCAGGGGCGTGTAGAGCCCGAAGAACACGACCCGCAGCGGGTCGGCTTGGACGTCGCCGCGTGCCTGCCGAGCGAGTTCCGCGCGCCGGCCGGCGGTCAGCCACTCCTGGCCGGCCCCGACGGGCACGACCACGGACCTGTCCCGCGCGGTCTCGGGCAGCATGGCGGCCTGCAGCGCGGTGTCGACGACGACCAGATCCGCCGCCCCGATCGCGGCACGGTCGACCAGGT
>JBAVKQ010000231.1:0-19310 GCA_049688395.1 Candidatus Nanopelagicales bacterium | reverse complement strand
ACGTAGGCCTCGGCCAGCGCCCCCAGCGCGACGGCCGCCGCGGAGCGCCGTTCGATCTGCTCACCGAACGCCGTGAGCTCGTCGAACGTGTCACCGGCGGACCTGACCGCCTGCTCCTCGAGCTGGGGCAGCGCCTGGGACAGTTGCAGGGCCAACTTGGCGGGCTCGATGTCCTCGCCGATTTGGGGCTGCCGCAGCCAGTAGAGCAGGCGCAGGACCTCCTCGTACTGGGTCGGGTCGAGCCCGAACAGGGCCCGTCCGACATGCTCCTTGTACGCCACCGCCTTGTCGAACACCTGACCGTCGGCACCGATCGCCTCCTCGAGACGGGCCCGGGACAGCGGTCCAGCCTCGTCCTCGAGACGCAGCTCGTGGCCCACCCGCATCGAGGTGGCGAAGTGCCACGCGGTGGCCGTTCGGGCCGACGCGGACGCCCGGATGCCCACCCCGCAGGTGAAGGTCCGTGCAGCGCCGTCGGCAGCCACGCGCAGGAACTCGACCCAGATGTAGCCGACGCGTGCCTGGCCCTCGTACCCGTCGGTCATCAGCCACAGCAGGCTCGTGTGGTGCTTGGCCGAGGCGGTGATGCGCGCCTTGTCGCCGTCGAGGGCGAACGGCAGCAGCATCTCCAGGGTCTTGGACTTGCCCGCACCGTTGGCGCCGCGCAGCAGCATCCGACCGTCGGCGAAGCCGAACTGCTGGTCGTCGTACTGCCATACGTTGAGGATGCCGGCGCGGTTCAGGCGGAACCGATCTCCTGCGTCCGGAGCCGTGCTGGTCCGCCGGGTGGCCAATGACACAGTCATGCGTCCTCCTCGTCGAACAGCGAGCGCTCCCCGGACGGGCCCGCCGCGATCAGCTGGGGTTGCGGCGCGTACCGAGCCGACGCTGCGTGGACGAGCAACCCGCCGGGGTCACGGCGGACCAGGCCCGCGTCGACGAGCACCTCGACCGCCTCGGCGTACACCGCCTCGGGGTTCTCGCGATGCGCCTTGCGCAGGCCGCGACCCCACTGCTGGAACACCCGGTCGGCGGCCTGCTGGGCCGTGGAGGTGATGATGCGCGCCCAGACGGTGCGGGGCAGACCGGCCGCCTGCATCGCGCGAACCTCGTTGACCAGCTCGCTGAGCAGGAGCAACGCGAAGTGCCGCGCCGAGCCCGACGCCGGGAACGCACGATCGGTGAGGTCACCGCTGGGGTCGATCGCGAGCGCGCCCTCCGCGCGCAGCTCGAGCTCGAGCCCGAGGTTGCGCATGAACCACTCCCGCTCACCATGACGACTCCGACGCCACCACTCACGCTGCTCGTCGGTGAGTTCGTCTGCGCAGAGCACGGGTTGCTCGACCAGGCGTCGACGAATGGCCACGCGCGCGCCCCCGGCCGCCGAGGGGACGGCGGCGGTCTCCAGCAGGTCCTCGGGGCTGCCGCAGCCGCTGAGCGGAGCCGCGATCACGACGGCCAGCCGGTCACGGTGCACGTCGAGCAGAGCATCCGTGCGCCGGTCCGCCCAGTGCTCCAGGTCACCGTCGCGCTCGCTGAGCACCCCCAGGCCGATCAGCGCCACCAGGGCCGAGTGCAGCGCGCGACGCTCGCCGATGGCATCCAGGTCCAGATCGATCCCGGCGTCGGCGGCAGCCGACCTGACCCCGGCGACGAGTTCGTCGACCATCAGCTGGTTGCGCGACTGCGTCAGGGCAGCCAACGTGAGGGCCAGCAGCGCGTACCGGCGCGGGGTGAACAGCAGATCGTTGCCGCGGCGCAACCCGCGGGTCGAATCCCGGCCGAGCCCGGTCTTGACCAGCCGAGCCAGGCCGGGCTCGACCATGAGCCGGTAGCCCAAGCCGTCGGCGAACAGGCGGGTGAGCTCGTCGCGGTGGCGCCGCACCAGCGCCAGCTCGTCGCGGTGGTCATCGTCGTGGAGCAGCGGGGTGCGCAGCAGGGAGCGGGCCGCACTGCGGATGTCGGACTCCGCGAACAGGTCGGGTGCGGGCGCGGGCCGCTGCGGGGTCGGCGGTGTCATGCCTGAGCCCCGCGCACGGCGGTGGCGACCTCGGTCGGTTCGACGCCGATCTCCAGGCTGAGGTCGCGCAGGGTGAGGCGACCTGCGGGACTGGTGATCGTGGTGGCCGTACCCACCGCAGGATGCAGCGCGAGTCGGAGCACCATCCCTTCGACGCGGGTCTCGGCCAGTGCCACGGAGTCGCTCGCCAACGGGCGGCCGTGGCGGGCCAGGGCCTGCGCATGCAGATCTAGCAGGGCGATGCGGGCATCGTCGCTGAGCCGGACCTCGCGCAGAGCACCGGCTGATGCGAGTGCGGCCAACTCGTGCAACGCCTGCGATCGTCGGTGCTGCTGCGCCTCCCGCTCCGCCAGCCTGGCGCGCTTGGCCGCCGAGTAGTCGACTCGCGCCCCCGAACGGCCTGAGGACCGGCGCTCGCCGTGCAGCCGCAAGCCCACCGGAACCTCGGCCACGGGGGACTGCCACCAACTCTGGGTCGCGGGCACCGGATCGCTGTCCGAGTCGGCGGCGAACGCCAGGTGACGCGCTGGGTACAGGCCGAAGGTCGCTGCCCAGAGCTCGTGGGCGCGGTCGTCGTCGGACGTGTCGAACCACCCGGTCAGCCTGATCAGGTCGCTGTAGCGGCTCTGCTGCCGGTCGGCGCCCGCGGCGATGCGGCGCAGGTTCATCAACAGGGCACGCATCGCGTCGGTGGCCAGCCGCCGCACGTTCTCGGCGTCCGATCGGCGTCCGGCCCTCCCGACGAACCACATGAAGAGGACCTCCCATTCGCCGGGCTCGAGGCCGGTCGAACGCTTGGCCAGGCCACCGTCGAGGCCCAGGAGTCGCTCACCGGCGCTGGCTCGGGCGCACAGGGCAGGGATGTCCGGTTCGAGGTCGCGGAGCCGATCGGCGACTTGGGGCATGTGCCGGGAGATCTCGTCGACGAAGCGCTGCAGGTAGTCCAGCAGCGCGCTCTTGAACAGCTCGAACTCATCGCGGCCGAGGTCGAACCGGGCGAGCACCGTCGTGAGGTAGGAGTAGAACTGCCGGGTGGAGGAGACCAGCACCTCGAACTGGACGAACAGCGTGGCAATCCGGGCCGCGACGTCGCGCGGGTCCGCCTCCTCGAGCCGGTCGCCCACGAGGCTGCGCAGCGCCTCGATCCCGGCGAGGATCGCTGGCAGCATCTCGCTGGACACCTCGCGCGCTGACTCGGAATGCCCCAGCAGCTCCTCCACCTGCCGGTGAACCAGTTCACCGCGCTGGGTCAACTGGTAGCGCGCCCGGTTCGAGAGGTACTCGCGAACGCTGCGGGCCTCGGTCTCGCGCGGGCTGCGAGCGAGGTTCCCATGCTCCACCAGGTAGGACAGGCGCTGGTCCACGGTGTCCCGATCGAGGTCGAATCCACTGTCGGACAGGCGTTCGGCGACCTCGTCGGCCGACTGGTCGGACAGGAAGCTGCTCATACCCGAGGTGAAGAGCCCCATGATCGCCAGGTAGCTGGCGGCCTCCTCGTTGACGGCATAGCGCAGCGCGCCGAGCGTCTGCCGCTCGCGGGGGCCCAGCGCTCCATCAGCCACGGCACGACAGTAGCCGCGCCCCCTGACATCTCCGTGCACCGTGGCCTGCGCCGGGCGGACCGAGGGCACGGGTCGGGCCCGATCGAGGACTGCTGCGTGAGGTCCGATCATCCCCGCGAACCGGTGAGCGCGTCAGCCGGCCGGATCGCCGAGGACCGGGTCCACGTCCACGACCACCTCGTTGTGGCGCAGGAACGGCGGGACGAACGGGGCATTGAACCGCGCCAGCCGGACCGGTCCGACAGCCGTCCACGTGCTGCCGACCAGGGCCGCGTGCAACTGGGCGCTCCTGCGCTCGAGGTCCCGGGCGTTGCCCGAGCCGGAGAAGCGCAGGGCGGCGGCGGTCCGCTGGGGCACCACGCGCAGATGCACCCGAGAGTCGCTCGGCGCGGGCAGGGAATCAGGGGACCTGTCGGCGGGCATGACGAAGGCGACGGCATGCCCCTGCTCCCCCGCGGCCTGGCCCGGCGTCTGCACGACCGGGGCGGTCATCGACACCTTGCCCCCGGAGATGTAGTTGAACAACGGGCGGAACCCCTTGTTCCCCGCGGAGTCGAAGTCGCCGTCCACCACGACCTCGGCCACTGTGTGCTGCGGATACGCCCGGATCTCGGCGTCCCCGCACCGCTGGAGCACCGTGTACTTCTGCTGCTCGGTCATGCTCCCAGTGTGCGCCGCGCTCGTCCGGGCCGCCCGCGACGGGCGCGTTCCAGCCCGTCGAGGATCAGGTCGAGGCCGAAGTCGAACTCCTCGCCGAAGTCGTAGCCGGGCTTGAGCACGTGCTCGACGGTGAGTTCGGCCAGGTGCGGGTAGGCCCCGACCGGGAACTGCTCGATGAGACTCGTCGCCAGCGCCGCGGTCTCTGCCGGAGTGGAGAACGGCAGGTTGGCCTCCTCCATCGCGAAGCCGTACATGTAGGCGTCGAGCAGCGCGAAGGCGTGCGCGGCCATCGGCACGCTGAACCCGGACGTGCGCAGCGCGCGGAGAACCGCGTCGTGGTGGCGCAGCGTGGCCGGCCCGGGCACCGTCCGATTCTCCATCAGCGGGATCGCCCAGGGATGGCGATACAGCACCGCGCGGCCCGAGGCCGTCCGTACGCGCAGGGCCTCGCGCCAGTGTTCCCCCGCTGGGGGCAGCTCGATCTGCGCGAACACCAGGTCGACCATCCCGTCGACGATCCGCTCCTTGTTGGCCACGTGGTGGTAGATCGACATGGGCTCGACGGCCAGCCGCTGGGCCAGGCGGCGCATCGTCACCCCGGGCATCCCCTCGGCGTCGGCCAGGGCCACGGCCTCGGTGCAGATGCGCTGCGCGCTCAAGGGGAGCCTGGCCGGCTCGCCTCGCTTGATCGGGCCCATCGCGGGATCGCTCCTTCGCCGAAGTTGACAGCCTTACGCCGTGCACCTACCTTACCGAGTACGCCCACCTTACGTCGTAAGTTCACGATCGTGGGGACCCGCCCCAGTCAGCCCCATCCCAGGAGACCACCAGCCATGCGACTGCACCCGAAGAACCCGGAGCGCACCACCGCTCCCGAGGCGCCGATCCTCCCGCCGCCGACCCCTAGCACCACCGGGCGCACCATGACCGCGCTCACCCGCACCGAGTACGGATCGGCCGACGTGCTGCGCGTCGGTCCGCACCCGATCCCGACCATCGAGCCCGACGAGGTGCTGGTGAAGGTTCATGCCGCCGGCCTGGATCGGGGCGCCTGGCACCTGATGTACGGCCAGCCCTACCTGGTGCGTCCGGTGTTCGGCGTGCGCGCCCCGAAGGACCCCTTGATCGGCCTGGACCTCGCGGGCGTCGTCGAGGAGGTCGGCGAGCAGGTCACGGGATTCGCCCCCGGCGATGCGGTGTTCGGCATCGGTCGCGGCTCCTTCGCCCAGTACGCGGCGGCCCCCGCGCGCAAACTGGCCCGGATGCCACAGCGCATGAGCTTCGAGCAGGCTGCGGCCGTCCCGGTGTCCGGCCTGACCGCCCTGCAGGCCGTGCGCGACCACGGCACCGTGCAGCCCGGGCAACGGGTGCTGGTGATCGGCGCCTCCGGTGGCGTGGGGAGCTTCGCGGTGCAGATCGCCAAGGCAGCGGGCGCGCAGGTGACCGGGGTGTGCCGCACCGGGAAGGTCGACCTGGTGCGCTCCCTGGGTGCCGATCACGTGATCGACTACACCCGCGATCCGATCACCGCGTCGGACGCCGGTTACGACGTCATCCTGGATATCGGCGGCGGCCGAACCATCCGCGAGTTGCGCCGGGCCCTGACCCCGGACGGGACCCTGGTGATCATCGGCGCCGAGGGCGGCGGGAGGTGGTTCGGTGGCCTGCAGCGCCAACTCTTCGCCATCGTGCTCTCGCCGTTCGTGGCTCAGAAGCTGGGGACCTTCGTGGCCAGCGAGAACGCCCGGGACCTCGAGGACCTGCGCGCACTGATCGACGCCGGCAAGCTGCGCACCGCCGTGGATCGGGTCTGCCCGCTGGCCGACCTGCCCGACGCGATGCGCGACCTCGAGGCCGGGCGGGTGCGGGGCAAGGTCGTCGTCACCCCCTGACCGGAAACCGCGCCCAACTGCGGGTGGGGTCGAAGGCGGCGCCCGGCTCGGCTCGCCGACTTGTGGTCGAAAGGACCTCGTCCGCGCGGTGGCTGGCCACGATTCGCGCTCCGCGTGGTCGATAGACCCTCGCCGCGGGCGCCGGGTTCGACCACAACTCGGCGAACCGCGGACAGGGCCGGGTCCGCCGATGATGGTTCGACCACAACTCGGCGTAGCGCGACCAGAACGGCCGTCTTCGGGTCCAGCGAGGTCGACGGCGGGCTCGACGGTGGCCCCTGGTCCGGAAACAGGGAAGGATCAGCAGCATGTCTGATCATCAGAGTGCTGCCATCAACCTCCGACTGGCCCAGCTCGGGCTGCCGCTGCCCGACGGCTTCGAGGACACCGAGTCGGCGAAGCTGGCCCGGCCGCTGCTGGCCCGTCAGCGTGAGCTGCGCCGTCGCCTCGCCGACCGGCTGTGCGCCGCCGACGGCCGGATCCAGGACTTCCTCGACGACTACCTGGCCGAGACCGGCGAGCGCCCCGAGCTTCCGCACCGCACGTTCGTCCTCGACGAGGCGGGGATGGCCCGCGACCTGTCGCTGCCCTACGACGGGGACAGCTTCACCTCCCCGCTGCTGACCAGCTACCGGCTGGCCAACGGGATCCTGCACAACCCGGCCAACGACCGCCGGACGACCGCCGGGGTGTTCCACATCGCCGAGGGCGGCCTGCCCATCCCCGACGACAAGATCGCCGTCCCGAAGCTGGCCTTCGCGCGCCTGCTGGCCCTGGCCTTCCAGGCTCCCGAGGTCGACAAGGCCTTGCCCTACACGGCCAACCAGCCCGAACCGGCCGCGTGCTTCGTCTCGCTGCAGATGCGTCCGTTGGTCTCCCCCGAGGTGGCCGGCTACGTGCGCGCCAAGCGCATGGAGACCCGGTTCATCGTCCCCGGCGGGCTGGTGGCCAACCTCGACTTCGTGGAGGGCATCTTCGGCAACGCCGGCGATCCCTACCTGCCCGAGAACGACGCCTCGCTGGCCCCGGAGACCTGGACCGGCACGACCGGGTGCGTCATCCTCGCCCCGCACCTGACCCGCGTCACCAAGAAGGAGCTCGGCCTGCCGCACGTGAGCCAGGCGACCGAGCGCCAGCGCCGCGACGGCGTCTGCTGGGAGCACTCCGACGAGGTCTACAACGACGGCAAGGCGTTCAAGGTCTGCGCCCGCGACGCCCGGGGCGTGATCGTGACCGTCATCGCGGACAACTACTTCGGCTACTGCAAGAAGGAGATCAAGACCCAGATCTCCTACTCGGCCAACCTGTTCGGCAACGCCGAGGAGGAGCACGCCGGGGGGGCCCTGGTGTTCGCCAGCTACAACCTGGGCCAGGAATTCCTGGAAGCCGCCGGCGTCGACCCGGCGGTCGGGGCCGCCGCGCTGGAAGCGGTCGTCGCCCGCGATCCGCACCGCTTCCTCGCGCAGCCCGCGGGGCACGCCACCGACATCGAGCAGCCGCACATCGTGCTGGTGCCCGCCGGCGCGCACTACTCGATGCGCACGATGAGCGTGTCGTGGACCGGCGCGGACGGCCAGCGCGCCAGCATCCCGCTGCGCGCCGACAAGGCCTACCTGAGCCCGAACGGCTACCGCGTGACGCTGGTCGCCCAGCCCGACGACCCGACCGCATGGCACCTTGTGGGCACGCTGGCCGAGCCGACCTCGTGCCACAAGCCGGCCACTGTGTCCGGCGGGGGCAAGTCCGAGATCTCCAAGGCGATCACCGACGCGTTCATCTTCAGCTCGGCCTACGTGGCCGACCTCGAGGCCGACATGGACGCGGTCGCCTCGATCCTGGCCGGCGACTTCGCCGACCGGTACGCCGATCCGGCGCGCAACGGCCGCGACCACCGGCCGATCCTGTCCGACGAACGCTCCATCGGGTCGGTCATCAAGCTGCTGACCCCGTCGGCGGCGTACTCCCCGGCCCACAGCGCGTGGCTGGCCGACATCCCCGCGCACGTCAAGGAGCTGGTCTACGTCGTCAAGCGCTCCTACCGGCCGGAGTGGGGCCAGGACTGGCGCAGCCACTTCAGCGTGGTGGTCATCGACGGCCGCCCGGGCAACGCGCTGCGCCTGGACGGCCAGAAGATCACCGTGAACATGCTGCGGGTCGGCTTCAACACGGACGGCTCCTGGCGCCTGTTCGGCCTGCGCCACGACTTCGCCCCGGCGGTGAAGGTCCAGACCCAGGACGACATCACCGCCACGACGGTCGTGCCCGGGCACGTCCTGGGCCGCGACCCGAACCGCTCCTACAAGCTGGTCGAGAACTGCGAGAGCCTGCTGTTCCAGCGCCCCGACGACGCGATCCACCGCGGCTATGACAAGCAGGCCGAGCGCGACCTGGCCACGCCCGGCACGTTCATCTCCAACTTCGAGCCGCTCACCCGCGCGGATGCCATCGCCATGCGCGACGACGCGGTCGCGTTCAGCCGGTTCACCGCCCCGATGGCCGACCTGATCCGGCACGTCGCCGACTCCCCGCAGGGGGCCAGCCCCGCGTACTTCGTCAGCTCGGCCAACCCGCGCATGGTCGACGGCAAGCCCTCGAAGAACCCCCGCTACCTGCAGCAGCGCCCCGACCGGGCGCACCCGCAGGCCACCGCCGTGGCCGTCCTGTCCGCACGGCTGGCCCGCGGGCTGAGCGCGCAGGCCCCCCTGCTGCAGCCCATCGACGTGGTCGCGGCCGGCCGGCGGAACAACCCGCCGGACGGTGCGGTGCCGCCGCTGTGCACGTTCAACCCTCTGCACTACCTGGAGCTGCCCGAGCTGTTCATGGAGTTCATCTCCTCGATGACCGGCAAATCTCCCTCGACCACCGGGGCCGGCTCCGAGGGCGCGCTGACCAAGGGCCCGTTCAATGCGATGCCCGCGGTCCTGGACCTCAACTCCTCCCTGCTGTCCTACGCCCTGACCGACTACGACGGCTGGCTGTCGTGCGCCGGGTACGTCGGCCCGAAGGTGCGGGTCGACCACGACATCTCGATGCTCATCCCCGAGCTGTTCGCGCGGATGACCCCACAGGAGCGCGACGCCGAGCACCTGATCGCCGAGGGTTCCCTGGAGCGGATCACGGACTTCGAGCACGACGGACGCACCGTCGCGGCCAGCCGGCTGGGCTACCGGATCACCGCGGCGTTCGCCACCAAGTACCTCGGGCGGATCTTCCTGAACCCGCACGTCGTGCTCACCCCCGAGATGCTGCGCCCGGAACTGCAGGACCCGGGCGTGTTCGCCGAGTCGATGGACACGATCGTGACCACGCACGAGCGGGTGGCGCGCGCCTACTTCGAGGACGGCACCATCTCGCTGGCGGTCCCGCCCCTGCGCGCACTGCTGGAGATCATGGTCGACGGGGTCACCTCGCAGGGCTGGACCCTGAGCTCGCCGGAGTTCCGCGGGCTGTTCACCCGGGAGGCGATCCTGGGCTCGGACTGGTACGCCGCCCGGCTGGACGCCAAGCAGGCCGCGGCCCGCGCACGCGCCGACGCTGGGCTGGCCGCCATCGAGCTGTTCGTGTCCACCCCGGGAAACGACGAGCCCGTCGAGCGGCTAAACATGCCGGCCCGGGTGGCCGCGGCGCAGGCCGAGGTCGATCGGCTGTCCGGCCCCGAGTTCCGGGAGATGTTGGTCGGCACGACGGGCGGCACTCCCCTGTGACCGTGCGGCCCGTCGCCGGGCCAGCCCTGCAGGTCGCTCAGTCCGGCGGACTGGCGCAGCTCCTGGCCCAGGTGCGGATGAGCTTGCCGGCCCAGGCGTAGTGGCTCGACGTGGCCGACACGGCGTAGCTGCCCACCGAGGTCGTGCCAGTCCAGGCGTAGCGCTTCTTGGCGAAGAGGTCCTCGGGCGCGCAGCTGTCGATGACCTCGAGCACGCGCGCGTGCGAGGCGCGCAGCCGATCCGCGACGTCAGCCCACGGGTCCTGCGCGCAGCGCGCCTGGATCGTCGCATTGAGCGCGGGGGTCATGGCCCAGGTGTAGCCGGGACCGGGGATTTCGGGTCTCTGCCCCGCTGCTCCAGCGGCCTGCCAACCCAGGAGCAGCTCGTGCCACGCATCGAGATGCGCCAGGAGATCCTTGACCGACCACCCCTCGCACGCGCCAGGTCGCTCCCGATCCGCCTGCGGGACCATCGCCACCGCAGCCCACAGTCGGGCGAACTCTGCCCGCGCGGCGTCGAGGAGTTCATCCTTGGTCGTCGGTCGTCCCATGTGCCCAGCCTCACGCGAGCGCCGAAGTCCGATCAGAGTCCAAGGTCACGAGAAGCCACTGCCGCGGACGACGAACCAGCCGGCGCGTGACCCCCACCCACCTCAGCGTGGGTTCAGCACCATCCCCGCCGCGCGCGCCGTACCCCCGCGACCGTCGCCGAGCACCACGACAGCGGTGCCGGTGCGTGGCTCGATGCGCACCTCGCTGCGCGCCCCGAGCGTGCCCCCGTCGTGGAGCAGCAGGTCCCCGTCGCCGACCCAGAACCAGCCCAGGCCCACGCGGATGCGACCACGGTCCACGCGGGGGCGCAGGGTCTCGACGATGGCCTGCGCCAGCGGGCCGGTGCAGTCGCGCACCGCCTCGAGGTAGGTCAGCAGATCCGCGGCCGAGGCACGCAGGCCACCGGCGCCGGCCAGCGCGGCGAGGTGCCAGGGTCGCACCGGCCTGCCCCTGCTGCGTCCCTGATGCAACGGGCTGTCGAGGAACGACGCGCCGCCCAGACCGAGCGGTGCGAGGACGCGCGCGGCCAGCGTCGATTCGAATCCGAGCCCGGTCGCCCGACCGAGCAGGAAGCCGAGCAGACCCACCCCGTAGTTGGCGTACCGCACGGGTGCCGCACCGGGGACGCCCTGCACCCGGGTCTCGGCCAGCCCGGCGACGAGCCGGTCAGCGTCGATGTCGGCATAGGGGTCGAGCAGGCCCGTGCCGGACAGACCCCGCCCACGCATCCCAGGTGGCAACCGCGGCAGGCCGGACCGATGGCAGGCCAAATGCTCGAGGGTGATGTCCGCGACCTTCGGGGCCAGCGGCGTGCCGGGCGGCAGCAGGTCGGGCACCCGGTCATCGAGTCGGACCTCGCCGCTGCGAGCGAGTTCGGCGAGCAGCAGCGAGGTGAGCAGCTTGGTGATCGATCCGATCTCCCACCGCAGGTCGGGGTCACCTGCGCTGTGCCGACCGTCGGGCGTGGACACGGCCACCACCGGATCGACGTGCCCGCGGCGGGCCAGGGAAGCCTGCGCCGAGGCAACGCGCTCGGGCCATGGTCGAGTGTCTGGACGTCGCATGCCCAGGACCCTCCTTCGCTCTGCCACGCACCGCGTCGACGGCCCGAATGCCGGCCAGCGCTTAAAGTGGGCAGCCTACGCACCACCGAGGAGGACCCGATGAGCCAATACCGCACCGAGCTCCCGCTGGCTCAGGCCGGCCACGGCTCCGCAGCCCACACCTGTACCTGCGGCGAGCACGACCAGGCACCGCCGGTGCTGGATGCGCGCGCGATCCCGCACGCCATTCGGCACGCGAGCATCTTCGGCGCCCTGGACTCGCTGACCCCCGGCGCGGGGATGGTCCTGATCGCCCCCCACGACCCGCTGCCCCTGATCAGCCAGGCCCAGGACCGCTACGGCGACGCGGTCGGCGTGCAGTACCTGCAGCGCGGACCCGAGGAGTGGCACCTGCAGTTCGACCGGACACAGTAGCCGCGACGCCCACCCGCCGAACGCGATGGCTGACCTCGAGACGCTGACCGGCCCGGTCGCCCACCACGGCGAGGGTCCGGTCTGGGACGTCCGGACCACGAGCCTGCACTGGGTCGACATGCTCGCCGGCGACGTCCTGCGCCTGGACCCCGACACCGGTGCGGTGGAACGCCACCATGTGGGCGCTGTGGCTGCCGCGCTGCGTCCGCGGCGGGACCATCCGGGCTGGGTGGTCGCCACCGAGCGCGGCTTCGCGATCCACGACGCCCTGGCCGAGCCGGCCGTGCGCACGCACGCGGCCTTCACCGACCCGAGCGTGCGCATGAATGAGGGCGGCGCCGACCCGCAGGGCCGCTTCTACTGCGGCACGATGGCCTACGACAAGACCCCCGGCGCCGGGTGCGTGTACCGGCTGGATGCCGAGGGCACCATCACCACGGTCCTGACCGGGGTAACTACGTCCAACGGCCTGGTCTGGTCCCTGGATGGCCGATGCGCCTACTACGTCGACTCCCCCACCCGGCGCATCGACGCCCTCGAGTTCGACGCCGAGGCCGGCACCTTCGGCACCCGGCGTGCAGTCGCGCACATCGAACCGGGCGCGGGCACCCCGGACGGGCTGACCATCGACGCGGCCGGCAACCTCTGGGTCGCGCTGTTCCGGGGCGGCGCCGTGCACTGCTACCGCAGTTCCGGCGGGCTCCTGGCCGTGATCGACGTACCCACCCCGCAACCGACTGCGTGCACGTTCGGCGGGGACAACCTCGACGAGTTGCTCATCACGACCTCGGCCGAGGGCTTGTCCGCCGCCGAGCACCCGCAGGCCGGGTCGGTGTTCCGGGCGCGGCCCGGGGTCACCGGGCGCCCCCCGCTGCCCTACGCCGGCTGAACGGCCAGTCTCGGGCGCAGCCGCGTCACTCCCCGGGGTAGCTGACCCCGATCTGGCGCCGGATCTCGTCCATGCTCGCCATCACCTCCAGGGTGCTGGCCCAACTCATCCGCGGGCTCTGGGTCAGCCCGGCGGCCACGCACCGGGCCCCCTCAGCGGCCTGGTACTGGAAGCCGCCCTCGACCCGGCCGTCGAAGGTCCACCGAGCACCGTCGTCGCGCACCACCTCGAAGGTGGTGGGTCGGTAGAACTCAGATGCGATCTCGATCCGACCCGCGGAGCCGAACACCACCGCGACGGTCGGGGTCTTGGCCCACAGCGTGGTGTGCAGCGACGCCTGCGCCATCGCACCGAACCCGAGGCCGATGCTCACCTGGCCATCGACGCCAGTGGGGGTGCTCGACCCCAGCGCCTGGATCCGGTCGGGCGCCCCGAGCACGTCGTGGGCGAACGAGATCGGGTAGACCCCGAGGTCGAGCAGGGCACCCCCAGCAAGGGCAGGGTTGTGCAACCGGTGCGCGTCGGGCAGCGCCCGCATGTTCTGGCCGTGGTCGGCGCTCACCCCGACCACCTCGCCGATCTCCCCGCGCGCCAGCACGTCGTGCAGGGCGGCCACATGCGGCAGGAACCGCGTCCACATGGCCTCCATCACGAACACGCCGGCCGCCTCGGCGGCGTCGAAGACCTCCCTGGCCTCGGCGGCGTTGCGCGTGAAGGCCTTCTCGACCAGGACGTGCTTGCCCGCGGCGATCGCCAGGCGGGCATGCGCCCGATGCTCGGAGTGCGGCGAGGCGACGTAGACCGCTTGGACCGACGGATCCTCCACCAGCGCGGCGTAGCTGTCGTGCACCGACGGCACGTCGTGCCGCGTGGCGAACTGCTGGGCCCGGTCGGCAGAACGGGACCCGACGGCCACCACCCGTGAGCGGGTGTGGCGGTGCACTGCGTCGGCGAACACATCGGCGATGCCGCCGGGGCCCAGGACGCCCCAGCGCAGAACGGGGGCGTCGATCGGATCAGCGGGGGGTGTCATCGCCCCACCGTATCGGCGCGCGGACCTGACCGGCGACGACTGCGCGGCGAAGCCGGCCGGCCAGCGGTGATACTGGGCCGATGACTGGGCTCTCGGGTCTCGGGCGCGCGCTTCTGCGGACCCGGCGTGATCCATCGCTTCGTCGTGATTCGGACATGATGGGCTTCTACGTCTGCATCACCCTGTTCGCCGCGCTGACACTGGGCAGGGATCACGAGGGCCAGGCACAGGGCGACGTCCTGGGGGTGGTCTGGGGAACCACCGTTGGCCTGGCACTGGCGCACTGGTTCGCAGTGACGGTGTCGGTGCGCATCGTCCCGAACCCTGCCGATCACCACACCGCGGCGGAGGAGTTCACATCGCAACTGCTCATGGCCCTGATCGTTGCGGTCACGACCACCGTGGTCGTCCTCGTCCTGCCGGTCAATGTCGAGCGCCTGGGTGCGCGGTTGACCGCGGCAGCCTTCATCGGCCTGCTCGTCGGGTGGGAGAGCCGCATCGGGGGAACGTCCAGGGCCCGGTCCCTGGCATACGGGGTGCTGGCGCTGACGCTGGCCACCGCGATCGCGATGCTGAAGTGGTTCATCAGGTACTGAGCCCTGGCAGGCCTGCGCCCAGGATCCCCAGCGTGAGCCGATTGGAGACCGCCGCGCATCACCTGCCCACCGCGCACCTCAGGCGTGACCGGTGTCACAGTGTGCCGGTGGGTTCGATCCCAGCTCACTTCAGCAGTGGGGCGGTGCCCCGATCCCGAGACTGAACGGATCAGGAGCAACGATGAGCAAGACAGGTGACCATGCCGAGGACATCGAGCACGAGTTGGAGCATGCCGGCCGTGAGGTGGGGAGTCGTTCGCCACGTCGGTGACCGAGCCGGAGGACTCCGCCGAGACCGCGCTGGTCGACGACAACGACGCCTGAGCACGCTCACTGCTGATCAGCTCGACCCCCCACCGTCAACCACTTGCAGGAAATCGGCATGTCCCAGAACATCTCCGGCGATCTGGCCGCGGCGTTGCCGCCGTCTGCCGCCACGCTCTCGCAGTCGATCTTGGACCGCGTGGCTCAGACCCCGAATGCACCGGCCCTGGGCTCGCCCAACGCCGACGGCACCTGGCGGGTCCGGACCTGGAAGGAGGCCGGCGACGAGATGATCCGGCTGGCCGCCGGCCTGCTGGTCCTCGGGGTCGCTGCGGAGGATCGCGTGGCGATCGCGAGCAACACCCGGGTCGAGTGGGTGCTCGCCGACGGTGCGGTGATGCTGGCCGGTGGTGCCAACACCACGATCTACCCCAGCACGGGGGAGGACGACTTCGCCTACATCATGAACGACTCGGGTGCTCGGTACCTCGTGGCCGAGGACCAGGGCCAAGCCGACAAGGCCCTCTCCCAGATCGAGGCCCTCCCTGCGCTGGACAAGATCATCCTCATCGAGGGTCAGGGCGACGGCGACCGGGTGCTGTCCTGGGCAGACTTGGAGGCGCTGGGTGCCAAGAAGCTTGCTGAGGACCCGAACACCGTGGCCGACGTGGTGGCGGGCATCAGGCCCGACTCGTTGGCGACGTTGATCTACACGTCGGGCACGACTGGCCGCCCGAAGGGCGTGATGCTGCCGCAGAGCAACTGGGTGTTCCAGGGCGCGAGCATGCAGGCCCTGGGCGTCGTGACGCCCGAGGATGTGCAGTTCTTGTGGCTGCCGTTGGCGCACTCGTTCGGCAAGGTGCTGCTCTCGGCGGCCTTCCAGGTGGGCTTCGTGACCTACGTGGATGGCCGTGTGCCCAAGATCGTGGAGAACCTGCCGGTGGTGCAGCCCACGATCATGGCCGGGGTGCCGCGCATCTTCGAGAAGATCTACCAGGGCGCCAACACAAAGGCCAATGAGGGCGGCGGGGCCAAGGCCGAGATCTTCGACTGGGCGTTCGCGGCTTCGACCGAGATCAAGGCCAAGCGGCGCGCCGGGCTACCCGCCGGCCCGATGGCCCCCGCCCGGCTGGCTCTGGCCGACAAGCTGGTGTTCTCCTAGATCCAAGCCCTGACCGGCGGTCGGATGCGGGTGATGATCTCCGGATCGGCGGCGCTCAACGGGGACGTCGCGCGCTGGTTCGACGCAGCGGGCCTGCCGATCATCGAGGGTTACGGGCTGACCGAGAACAGCGCCGCGGCGTGCGTCGTGCGCCCCGAGGACATGGTGTTCGGCTCGGTGGGCCAACCGCTGCCCGCCACCCAGGTGATGATCGCCGATGACGGCGAGGTCCTGCTGCGCGGTCCGCACGTGATGGCCGGCTACTGGAACCTGCCCGAGGTCAACGCCGAGACCCTGCTGCCCGACGGCTGGTTGGCCACCGGTGACATCGGCGAGCTCGACGATCAGGGCCGGTTGAAGATCACCTACCGCAAGAAGGACCTGGTCAAGACCTCGGGTGGCAAGTACATCGCGCCCGGCCAGATCGCCGCCCAGTTCAAGGTCGTGTCCGCGTTGGCCTCCAACCTCGTGGTCCACGCCAGCGACCGCAACTTCGCCTCCGCGCTGATCTCCCTGGACCCCGAGGCGTTGGAGAAGTTCGCCGCGGAGAGGGGGTTGTCCGGGGACTTCCAGACGCTCTCGCAGTCGGCCGAGGTCCGCGAAGCGCTGCAATCGGACATCGACACGCTCAACGCGGGGCTCAACCGCTGGGAGACGATCAAGAAGTTCGCCGTCCTGCCCCGCGATCTGTCCGAGGAGGAGGGCGAGCTCACCGCCAGCCTCAAGGTCAAGCGCAAGGCGGTCGAGACGCACTTCGCCGACCTCATCGATGGGATGTACGCGTCCAGCTGACAGCCGCCGCACCGAGGGATGCCCGGCGTCACCGGCCCCAGGAAAATCCTGGCATCGACAAGTGCCCCGGCGCGCTTCCGGCCGACGATCCGCGCACCCGGGCCACCCTCGCAGCCGTCGTCGACCACCTGGCCGAGGACTTCCACGCCTACCGGTACCGGGCCGACGACGGCCCACTGGGCGAGGACGAGGGTGCTTTCCTGCTCTGCGGGTTCATGGTCGCCATCGCCGAGCACCGGTCCGGCGACCGGGTGCAGGCGATGCGCTGGTTCGAGCGCACCCGGGCTGCGTGCGGGTCTCCGGGTCTGTTCACCGAGGAGGTCGACGTCGGCGAGCGCCAGCTGCGCGGGAACCTCCCGCAGGCGTTCGTGCATGCGCTGCTGCTGCAGGCCGCCCACGGACTGGCGTAGCCCGGCGCAGCCCGGCGTGGTCCCGGCGTGGTCCATCGCCTCATGCGTGGGAGTCTCGGTCAGCAGATGTCGCCGGGCACGAGCGAAGTCGTGCGGGCTCCCCCGCACGACAGCCCCGACCACCGGCTGGGTTCGTCGTTCCACGCCCCCCGCCACGCTACGTTGTCGGTGTAGAGCAACTTCGACCCCCCACCACCGACGAAGACGACGCCGTCGAACGCCGGCCGGGTCGATCTGCTCGATCGTCGCGGCGGGGCACTTCTCTGGCGAGATGCTGGAGAAGCAGGTCGGCGCCACACCGGGCCTCGTGGGATCTGCATCGATCCGGCGTGGTGAACTATCGGGAGCCGATCGTCACAGCCGGCAGGGAAGGGGCAGGAGTGGACGTTGTGAAGGTGCCGCACGGGGTGCGGCCGTACGCAGATCAGATAGTGGCCGTGACCGACGCCGTCTGCATGGAGCACTTGGATGCGGAGTACGCCGGCCTGTGTCGTAGGATGGTCGGCAAACTCGGCCGGAAACGACCCTCCCCGCTGACTCGCGGGGACCAGCGCATTTGGGCCGCTGGAGTCGTCTACGCCCTCGGCCAGGTGAATTTCCTGTTCGACCCGCAGCAGACGCCGCACGCGACCGCCGAACAGCTCAGCGGGTGGTTGGGCGTGAAGAAGACCACCATGGGCAACAAGGCCCGGCTGATCCGCGACACCCTGGCGCTGAGTCACTTCGACAACGAGTTCATGCGCCGTGATGTGGTTGCGGCCAACCCGTTGACCTGGCTGTTGGAGGTCGACGGGGTGGTGGTCGATGTCCGGCACGCGCCCGTGCATCTTCAAGTCCGGGCCTTCGAGCTCGGGCTGATTCCTTACGTCCCCGGTCTTGCCGATGGCAGGCCATGACCAGGCCGATCGCCTCGCCGAGGTGATCGCCGTGGAGTGCTGCCACACCTCCGAGCCGATGACGGCCTGCTGTGAACTCTGCGGCAACCATCCCCGCAGGTGGTAAGCCGTCCTGGCTGTGAGTTGACCCGGTTGCGCGATCTGCCGCGGGATCGGCCTCAGCGGTCCCCGACAACCCTCGCCGGTCGGTGCTCGACGTCAACCTGCCCGGACCGCCAGGCCACCCCTGGGATCGAGCGCAACGGCGCGAAGGGGTCGGCCGCGTGCTGCCAGGCGACCGCGAGACTTGCGGCGATCAGCCCTGCCGCATCCGGCTGGGCCTCGACAGCAAACCCACGCAGTCCGTCGACGTCGGTGAGCTTGACCGTGACCGTCCAGGTGACCGTACCCCGGTCAACGGACTCGGCCACGACCTCGCTGTCCACGCAGACGACCCGCAGGGCACCCGCCTCCAGCGGCCCCTCCATGCCTGCGGTGGGACAGATCAGCCAGCCCAGTGCGTCGAACGCGTCACTGGCAAGCGCCACATCACAGGATCCAGGCTCCGTGCCCTCGACGCCGGGATGGGCAGGGAGCTCGATCGTCACCGCGTTCTCCGCAGCGTGTGCGGCGGCTTCGAGGAGTGCCCCCGCGTCGATGACAGTGACCTCGGCGGTAGCGGTGCGGGCCCATGTCTGCCGGTTCCGCCCGCGCGGCTCCCGATCGGCAGTACCCGGCCGAGCGCGGTCGGGCAGGTCGAAGAGTCCGTGCTGGTTGGCACCCATGCCGCCCGACCCTATGCCGACCCCGGCGACCCCGGCGACCCCGGCGACCCGAGCGATGGCCATCTGGCGGGTCTAGCCCTCGCGCACGGCGTGCTCGGACGGGGATGTCGACCGGGAGGTCCAGGGGTCGGATCCCTCGCGCTCGTCGCCGCGTCACGGTCAGCCCACGCTGCGGAACTTCCGATGCATCGTCTGACGAGTGACACCCAGGATCGTCCCGATCTGCGCCCAGCTCAGGCCCGCGTGACGAGCCCGGCGAACGGCCACCTCCTCGCGCCGGGCGAGCTCACGCTCTGCCTGCGCGACAGCCGCCAACTCGGCGATCACGCCGTCGGCGCCCTATGCCGCAGGTCCAGCCGTGCTGGCCGACCGGCCTGCCGCCCGCCTGAACGGCGAGGCCCTGCGACGGCTGATCCGGCGCGCTCGGACGTCGTCGCGGGCCAGGCACCGTCAGGGGGGGTCGCCCACCCGAGCATCGCCTACCCCTCGAGCAACGTCGACTGCGACCATTGTTGACCGCCGTCGTGGGTGAGCAGGGTCGCGTCACGGTGGGCTGATCCTGCCGGTTGTGGGTGGGGCGGGTTTGCTCTTGTTCGTGTGCGACGTCATGGTGAGCATGACGTGATGTTGGCGACGG
>JBAVKQ010000230.1:0-6391 GCA_049688395.1 Candidatus Nanopelagicales bacterium | reverse complement strand
GCCGTCCACCACGAGCGCGATCAGCGTCGCCCAGACCGGTACCCCGCGCACGTAGTTCTTCGTCGAGTCGATCGGGTCGATCACCCACTGCCGCCCCGCACGCGCCGGCACCCCGCCGAACTCCTCGCCGAGGATCAGGTCGTCGGGGCGTTCCTCGGCCAGAACTGTTCGCAGGGCCTGCTCGACTGCCCGGTCTGCCTCGGTCACCGGGGTCAGGTCCGGCTTGGTCTCCACGACCAGGTCGATGGCCCGGAATCGGGCCATCGCGATGCGATCTGCCGCATCGGCCAGGCGCAGAGCCAGGCTCAGATCGTCGTCCGATCGGGTGACGCTCGTGCTGGTCGCTGCCATGAGCGGCTAGGCTACCGGGCCATGCTGGCGCATACTGGTCGCGTGGGGGATTTGGAGTACGAGGAGGAACACCGCCTGCTCATGGGCCGGCGGGCCTTCGTCATGTTCACCCTCGCACTGGTCGCCGCCCTGGTCGGGGCTGGGGCATGGATCAATGCCCAGGCACCCACTGCCGTGGCGCTGGCCGCGGTGCCCGCTCCCTCGGCCAGTGCGTCGGCCGCAGCGGAGCCGGGTCTGGCGCTGGTCGCCCGTGGTGCTGACTCCGAGGCGCTGACCAGTCGCCTGGCCGTTGCCGCGGGTCGTTCGATGGACTCGCTGGCCCAGCGGCAGCCCGGTGAGGTGGTCAACCCGCTGGAGTCCGAGGCCCCCACCGTAGCCGGCGCACAAGCCGCCAACGGCGAGTACGCGGACACGATCGCTGCGCTCGAGGAAGCCGAGGCTGCGGCCGCGGAAGCGTTGTCCCAGACCTCGGACAGCCTGACGATCGCCGAGGAGGAGCGCACCAAGGCAGCCGCGGACCTCGCCGGGGAGGAAGCGGCAGCTGCCCGGGAGATCGACCGCGCCATCGACACGGCAATCGCCGCGGCGCGCGCCAAGGACGCCTACACCGTCCCGCTGGGCGGCGCCGGCAGCGGCGGGGCGTCGCCGGTCGGCGAGTCGACCAGCACCGCCGAGGTGCTCGGATTCGTGCGCAAGTACTTTCCGGCCAACCAGGTGGGCAACGCGATGGCCGTCTCACGCTGCGAGTCCGGCCATGGCAACCGCGTGAGCAAGCCCAACAGCAACGGCACTCGCGACTTCGGCGTCTTCCAGATCAACGACGGTGGCACCCTGCAAGCCGCTCTGCGCTCCATCGACGTGAGGTTCTCCGGCATCGAGCAGGCGCGCACGAAGGCGCTGAACACCGAGACGAACGTGCGGATGGCAAAGGCGATCTGGAGTTCGCGGGGCTGGCAGCCCTGGACCTGCGCGGCGAAGATCAAGGTCGTCGCAGGGCTCTACCAGCGCGCCCCCGGCCCGATGGACGGAAAGTACGACGACTACGGCCGCGCCCGGTAGTTCGGCGTCGTCCTCAGGCCCCGGGCTCGGATGGCCGGGTCGCCAGCAGCCGACGCAGCGACTCCAATCGGGCAGGGCCTGCCTCCCCAGCCGCTCCTGATGCGGCGAAGGCATCCAGCGCGCAGTCCTGGGCCCCGTGGGTGTGCGGGCACCCGCGGGGGCACTCCTCGCGTGCCGGGTCGAACTCCGGGAAGGCGTGCAGGACCCGGTCGGGCACGACGTGGGCCAGGCCGAACGAGCGGACGCCGGGCGTGTCGATCAGCCACCCGCCGTCCCGCAGCGGGATGGCCACGGCCTGACTCGAGGTGTGCCGTCCCCGACCGGTCACCGCGTTGACATCGCCGGTCAGGCGCTCGAGCCCCGGCACCAGCGCATTGACCAGTGTGGACTTGCCCACCCCCGAGTGCCCGACGAACACGGTTGCGAGGTCGGCCACACGTGCGCGCAACTCATCCACGCCGACCGGTTCCGGGGCTCCCTGGGAGTCCAGCGAGCACACCACCGTGGGGACATCCAGGGCATCGTAGAGCGCCAGCAGCTCGGCGGGATCGGCCAGGTCAGCCTTGGTCAGCACCAGCAGGGGGGCCAGGCCCGCGTCGTAGGCGGCCACCAGGCAGCGATCGATCAGGCCCGGGCTGGGCTCGGGGTTTGCCAGCGCCGTGACGATCGCCAACTGCTCGGCGTTGGCCACCAGCACCCGCTCGTCAGGATCGTTGTCGTCGGCCGAGCGGCGCAGCACGGTCGTCCGCGGTTCGATGCGCACGATCCGGGCCAGTCGGTCCGGGCCACCGCCGAGGTCTCCGGTCAGCCACACGGCATCGCCGACCACCACGGCCTTGCGACCCAGTTCGCGGGCCTTCACCGCGAAGATCGCGCTGTCGCCGTCCTCGAGCATCGCGGTGAACCGGCCTCGGTCCACGGCCACGATCCGCCCGGGGACGCCGCCGGCATGGGTCGGGCGATCCTTGCTGCGCGGGCGGGACTTGCGCCGACCCGGGCGGATCCGGACGTCCTCCTCGTCCCAATGCCTCACGCGGACGGCCCCAGGTCCAGACCCGTGCCACGCCCAGCAGTCCGCCCCACGCCCGGCCTCACCCGTCGCGGTCCAACATCTGCGCCCACAGGCCCGGGAACCCGGGCAGCGTCTTGCGCGTGGTGTCCACGTCGAGGACCGCAATGCCCCGGACCCGCAGGCCCAGGACCGCCCCAGCCATCGCCATCCGGTGGTCGTCGTAGGTCGCGAACAGGCCGCCATGCAGCACGGTGGGGGTGATCCGCAGCGAGTTCTGCTTGGCCCGGACCCGCCCGCCGAGGCGGTTGATCTCGGTCGACAACGCCTCCAGCCGGTCGGTCTCATGCCCGCGAAGGTGGCCGATCCCGCGCAGCTTGCTCGGGGTGCTGGCCAGCGCGGCGACCGCGGCGACCACGGGGGTGAGCTCGCCCACGTCGCGCAGGTTGATGTCGATTCCCTCGATCCGGTCCGGGCCGGTCAGCGTCAGCCCGGCGTCGGTGAGCTCGGTGCGGGCCCCCATCCGGGTCAGGATGCCGGGCAGCTGGGCTCCGGCCTGGTCGGTCACGGTCGGCCAGCCGGGGATCGTCACCTGACCGCCGGTGACCATCGCGGCGGCCAGGAAGGGTGCGGCGTTGGACAGGTCCGGCTCGATGCTGCGGTTCAGGGCGCGGATCACTCCCGGGAGCACCTGCCACCGGGCGTCGGTGGGGTCCCCGTCGTCGACCCGGACCTCGATGCCGGCCTCGCGCAGCATCGACACGGTCATCCCGACATGCGGCAAGGAGGGGATCGGCGCACCCCGGTGGCGCAGGTCCAGGCCCTGGTCGAAGCGGGGCGCCCCGAGCAGCAGGCCGCTGACGTACTGGCTGGAGGCACTGGAGTCCATCAGCACCGGGCCGCCGGCGACCGTGCCCCGGCCGCGGACGGTGAACGGCAGGCTGTTGCGACCGTCGTCGTCGATCGTGACGCCGAGGGACTCCAGCGCGCCGAGCAACGAGCCCATCGGTCGCGTCCGGGCCCGCGGATCGCCGTCGAAACGGATGTCCCCCTGGGCCAGGGCCGCCAGAACGGGCAGGAACCGCATGACTGTGCCGGCCAGGCCGCAGTCCACGTGCGCCGGGCCACGCAGCGCGGTCGGCTCCACCCGCCAGATCCCGCCACTGGTGGTCACCACGACGCCCAGGGCGCGCAGCCCGGCGATCATCAGCTTGGTGTCACGGGCCTTCAGCGGCGCGCTGATCGTGCTGGGCCCGTCGGCCAGCGCGGCGAGCAGCAGTGCCCGGTTGGTCTGCGACTTGCTGCCGGGCACGACGACCGTGGCCCGGACTGGCCCGAGCGCCACGGGTGATGGCCACGGTTCCTCAGCAGGCACGCGCGGCAGCCTACCGGACTGTGGCAGTCTGAACCGCGTGTGCGGACGCTATGCGGCAGCCAAGGACACGGCCACCCTGGTCGACGAGTTCCAGGTGCAGGCGGTGATGGAGCCCGCGCCGGAGCCCAACTTCAACGTCGCGCCGACCGACATGGTGGCCCTCGTCGTGGATCGCCCGGTGGCCGGCGACGTCCAGCGCCAGCTGCGCCGAGCCCGGTGGGGGCTGGTCCCGTCCTGGGCCCGGGACCCCTCGATCGGTTCCCGGATGATCAATGCCCGATGGGAGAACGCGGGGAGCAAGCCCGCCTTCCGCGCCGCGTTCGCCAAGCGCCGGGCGCTGATTCCCGCCGACGGCTACTTCGAGTGGTACCTGCCTGAGGCGCCCGCCGGTGCCGGGAGGCCGAGCAAGCCCACGAAGCAGCCGTACTTCATCCATCGGACTGATGGCGCCTCGATCGCGCTGGCCGGTCTCTACGAGTTCTGGCGCCCCACCCCGGACGACGAGTGGCTCGTGAGCGTCAGCGTGCTCACCACGCAGGCGCTCGGTCCGCTCTCGGTGATCCACGATCGGACGCCGGTGATCATCGCGCCCGAGGGTTACGCGCAGTGGCTGGACCCGACCGCCGCCGGCACCCCGGACTTCGACGCGCTCCTCCCCGTCGGCGCGCTGAGCGCCCACCCGGTCAGCACGGCTGTGAACTCCGTGCGGAACAACGGCCCGGAACTCGTCGTCCCGATCCCTGCCGAACCCGGCCTGGCGGACCTGCGATGACGGTGCAGACCTGGCCGATCGAGACCCCGAGCGGCCTGGCCCGGGCCCATCTGTATCCGACCCCGACCGGTCGTCCCCGGGCCGCGCTGGTGCTCGGGCACGGCGTCGGTGGCGGCGTCGACGCCCCGGACCTGGTCGCGATCGCTGCCGCCCTGCCTGCCGACGGCATCGAGGTGGTGCTGATCGAGGCGCCGTGGCGCGTGGCAGGCAACCGAATCGGCGGACCGCGCAGCACCTTGGACCGGGCCTGGATCGCGTGCCTGCACGACGTGCGCACCCGGGGGATCGGGGTCCGGCGCCTCGTGGTCGGCGGGCGCAGCGCCGGGGCGCGGGTGGCCTGTCGAACGGTCGGCGAGGTGGAACCCGCGGCGTTGCTGCTCCTGGCCTTTCCCCTGTATCCCGCCCGCCGGCCGAGCCTGAGCGGTCCGCCGCCCAGTCGGCTGCCTGAGCTCGTCGTCGCGGCGCAGATGGCGCCCACCATGGTCGTCCAGGGCACCCGAGATGCCCTGGGCTCCCCGGGGGAGATCGCTGCTGGCCTGGCCGCCGAGCAGGTCGGTGCCCGGGTCGTGCCGGTCGTGGACGCCGACCACTCGTTCAAGGTCCCGGTGCGCTCGCAGTCCTCGACCGAGGAGGCGCTGGACCTGGTGGTCCGAGTCGCCAGAGCGACCGCGCTGGGCATCGTCGACGGCAGCCACTGACCCCAGTCGAACTGACCCGGTCGCCCCGGCCCCAGTCGAACTGACCCGGTCGCACCAGCCCCAGTCGCACCGGGCGACACTAGGCTGGCCCCATGGGTATCCAGATCTCGCCGAGCATCCTGTCGGCCGACTTCGCCGACCTGGCCGCCGAGTGCGATCGGGTGGCCGCCGGTGCGGACTGGCTCCATGTGGACGTCATGGACAACCACTTCGTGCCCAACCTGACCCTCGGCCTGCCCGTCGTCCAGGCGCTGCTGGCGCACGTGCGCACCCCCGTGGACTGCCACCTGATGATCGAGGACCCCGATCGGTGGGCCCCGGCGTACGCCGAGGCCGGTGCGGGCAGCGTCACGTTCCACCTCGAGGCGGCGGGAGCCCCGGTCCGGCTGGCCCGCGAGATCCGCAGCCAGGGTGCCCGGGCCGGTGTCGGCCTGAAACCGGCCACACCGGTGGACAGTGTGCGCGACCTGATCGACGAGGTCGACATGATCCTGATCATGAGCGTCGAGCCGGGTTTCGGCGGCCAGCCGTTCCTGGATCTCGCCGTGCCCAAGATCCGGCGCGCACGACAGCTGATCGGCGATGCCGACATCTGGGTCCAGGTCGACGGCGGCGTCTCGGCCACGACCATCGAGGCGTGCGCCGAGGCCGGCGCGGACGTGTTCGTCGCCGGTTCGGCGGTGTTCGGGGCGCAGGACCCGATCGCGGCCTGCAGCGCGCTGCGGGCAGCGGCTGTGGCCGCCTCCCCGCGGTGAGGCAGACTCCCGACCGGCTGGGGTCGCCCAGCGAGCACGGCGCTGCGGAGACTCACGGCGTCGAGGTCCGCTCCGCTGAACTGCATGCGATGCGACGTGCCCTGGACCTCGCAGCCAACCCCGGTGTGCCGCGCGGTCCGAACCCGCGCGTGGGGTGCGTGCTGATCGACGCCGCTGGGGCGACCCTCGCCGAGGGCTACCACCGCGGGGCCGGCAGCCCGCACGCCGAGGCCGCTGCGCTGGCAGCCGCCGGCCCGGCAGCCCGGGGCGCCACCGCGGTCGTCACCTTGGAGCCGTGCGACCACACCGGCCGGACCGGGCCCTGTTCGCAGGCGCTGATCGCCGCGGGAGTGCGCCGGGTCGTGTTCGCCC